>CAMDWA010000016.1 GCA_945877855.1 Thermoflexus hugenholtzii JAD2
ACAATGGCCCACGCAAATCGGCCTTGGGCAGGTCGATGGCATCTGGCTCTTCGGCCATCACCGCCACCTGCAACCCGAGGTCGCTCAGGGCATAGGCCGCCGTCATGGCATCATCGGCAATGGCGGTGGGGATGAGTTCGGATGCCCCTGCACTTGAACGCGCCACCGTTGTCGCTGCACTCATCCAATTGCGCGGGCGCACCACAATACCCGCCGCCCCCGCCGCATATAAAGCCCGTACCGCTTGCCCAAAGTTAAATGGGTCTTCAACCCCTTCAAGCATAACGACAAATGGATTGGGCGCAGTGCATAAATCGGCGAGTGGGGTATAGACCCGATCCCCCACCGTAGCGACCACGCCACCATGTGTATTACCATCGGTCATGCGCTCAAGCTCGCTTTCACGGATGCGCAGCATGGGCACATTGGCGAAACGCGCCAGTTTTTCAAGTTTGCCGATGTCATAATCACGGCGGGTTTGCTCGACAAAAATTTTATACACTGGTCGGCTGCGAGCTTTTAGCGCTGCCTGCACCGAAATAAAGCCTTCAAGCGTGGTCGTATCTATTCCCATAATTTAGTAGTCAGTAGTCAGTAGTCAGTAGTTAATAATTAATAGTTGATTGTCGTCCCTAATATTAACAGTAAACCACATGTTCATCTTAAACTACTAAACTAATCTGACTACTGATTACTGACTACTGACTACTGTAGAATATGGAATAGATGCTTTCTGAATCCTTCCTCAAATCATTGTCGGGCTTGCGGTTGTGGTCGGTCAAACGCCGCCCGGGCACTTATACCGGCGAGCGACGCAGCACACGGCGCGGGCGCTCGGTCGAGTTTGCCGATTATCGTGATTATGTGCCGGGCGATGACCCGCGTCGGGTTGATTGGAATGTATATGCGCGGTTAGAACGCCCTTATATTAAATTGTATGAAGAAGAAGAAGACCTGGCTGTGCATATGTTGCTCGACACCAGCGCTTCGATGAAATGGGATGAGGAAGCCGATGATTTAGACTCGCGCCCAACCCAAGCTGGGCGGCTGCCGCCAAAATGGCAACGGGTGGCCCAGTTAGCTATTGCGATGGGTCATGTGGTGTTGTCATCCGGCGACCGACTCATTGTCGAAACCAGCACCCGCGCCCGTTTTGGCCCCAAACGCGGCGAGGCCGCAACCTCACAATTGATCTCATTCATTGAGCAACAGTGGCAGGGTGGCAAAGGCGGTCAGGCCAATCTCAACCAATGGTTGCGCAATTACGCCCTCACCTCACGCGGGGGCATGGCAATTGTGCTTTCAGATTTATTAGATGAAAGCGGCTGTGAAGAAGGCTTAAATGCCATTGGCGGTAAGCTAGACCTTAATGTCTTGCATACGCTTGGGGCGGCTGAAATTGACCCCATCATTGCTGGTGACTTGCGGCTGAAAGATATTGAAACCCAATCGGCGCAAGATGTCAGCCTTGATCAAGCCACTCTTGCCCGCTATCGCGAGCGGGTGCAAGGGTGGTCAAGCGAGCTAAATAGTTTTTGTCGCAAACGTGGCGGGCGCTATGCGCTTATCGATGCATCCACACCCATCGAACAAATTATGTTGCGTGATTTACGCCGTGAAGGCTGGCTGGTATAAAAAATTTAAAATGATAGGAACTTTATCACCCACCCAACTGATTGATGTGGTTAAGTCTATGAATTTGCCTGAATTAGAGTGGTTTGCTCAAAAAGTGGTGTTAATCAGGGCTGAACGCAAATCGTCGGTGTTAACCCAAACCGAATCAGATCTATTATTGCAAATTAATCAAGGTATGTCGGCAACGGATCAAGCGCGTTATTATGAATTAATTGAAAAACAGGAAACCGATAACTTAATATCAAATGAGCAATTTGAATTGAAGGAATTGGCTCAGTTGAATGAACGGATTGCAGTTAAACGGGCTGAGGCAATTGCTCAATTAGCTGATTTACGCCAATGCTCAATGTCAACTGTGATAAAAGATTTGGGGCTAGAAAAACCATTTTATGTTTGATGGTTATATTTCTCGCGCGGTGCGACAATTTACGCGCCATTTTATTCGAGCGCGGGGAGCATCCGCCAGAGGATTATTAATTTAATGAATATTCTCAATCCTATCGCCCTATTATTTGCTTTGTTAGCAATTCCAATTGTTTTGCTTTATATTTTGCGGCTGCAACGCCGTGAGCAAAAGGTAAGCAGCACGTTGCTGTGGCGGCAAGTGGTGCTCGACCGCGAGGCCAACACGCTATGGCAAAAACTGCGCCGCAATTTGTTGCTTATTTTGCAGTTAGCAACCTTGGCGTTTTTGGTGTTTGCGCTGTTGCGCCCATATATTAGCCTGCCGGGCGGGTTGAATGGGCGGTTGATTGTGCTAATGGATGCCTCGGCCTCGATGCGAGCCACCGACGTGTTGCCATCGCGCTTTGATGCGGCAAAAGAGCAAGCCCGCAATTTGATTAGCGGGATGGGCGTGGGCGATGAAATGTCGCTCATTTTGGTTGATAGCAACCCTCGCGCTTTGACTGGCATTACTTCTGATCGCGGTGAGTTATTGGCGGCATTAGATGCCTCAAAAGCATCTTTGGGGCAAGCAAATTGGGCTGCCGCCATTTCGCTTGGCTCGGCTACGGCCAATGAGCAAAGTACCTTTATTGTTATTAGCGATGGTGCGCACGCCGAAGATTTAAAATTATTGCAGCGTCAAACCCGTTTTGTGCCGATTGGGGTAAATGGCGATAATTTGTCGATTAGCACCCTTTCATTACGCAAAACCTTACGCGGGTTGGCGGCCTTTGTGCGCGTTACCAACAATGGCAAACAAGATGACGATAGTTTGGTCTCGCTGCGGGCCGATAACGGCACGTTACTCGATGCTCGCACCGTCAAAATTCCGGCTGGGCAATCGATATCATGGACAATTAACGACATTGATGCTAATACGGCATCCGTGCGGGCTTCCATCGACAAAGCCAACCACAATAATCTGGCTGCCGATGATGTGGTTTATGCCGTGAGCGCCAATACCGCTTTGCGGCGGGCGTTATTGGTCACGCGTGGTAATCGATTTTTAGAGCAAGCGTTGGCCAATTTGCCTAATATTCAGGTCTCGCGGGCCGTGACGACAGGCGTAACTACACTCGATTCGCGCCCTTTTGATGTTTATATTCTTGATAGCATGAATGCCGATTTATCGGCATTGCCACCGCATGCAAATGTGTTATTTATTGGGCCACAACAAGTATTTACTGCCACCGACACTTTTAGCAATACCGGTTATGTGCGCACTGTGTCGCATCCCATCGCCCAGTCGTTGAATTGGCGCACCGTTAATGTGCAGGCCACGCCCTTAATTGAAGCCCCCGCTTGGCTCAAACCTATCATTCAATCACAAGGTGGGCCTTTGTTGTTTGCAGGCGAATTTCCGGCTGAATTGGCTGGTAAAGACAGCGAGCCGCCATTGCAACGGGTGGTGGTGGTGCCCTTTGAATTGCGCCGTAGCGATTTGCCGTTGCAATTGGCTTTTCCCATTCTCATGCTCAATAGCATTGAGTGGCTGGCACCCCCGCAAGGCATGACGATTCCGGCTTCGGTCAAACCGGGCGAGGTGGTCAATTTGCCACGTGGGGCGCAAGTTTCATTGCCCGACACGAGTGCCTTAGGTGGCACAACCGTTACAGTTGATCAGCGTGGTTTTGCCAATACCGATGCGCTTGGCCCCTATACTGTGACATTTGGCGATGTTAGTGGGGCGTTTGCTGTCAATTTCTTTAATTCAATCGAGTCTGAAATTGCGCCAAGCCCACAATTGGTAATTGGTGAACAAAAAGAAAACGAATCGAATATTTTGACCAATAATACGTTGTCACAACGTGAATTATGGCGTTGGTTGGCGGCATTGGCCTTGCTGGTTTTGTTTGTTGAATGGTGGATTTATCAGCGTGGCGTGCCTTCGTTGAAGGGTCTTTTTCGACGTTAAGTAGGGGCACGGCATAGCGTGAGATTACTCACGACCGTGCCTTTACCCCAACCAATAGGGTGAAATCGGCATCTATTGATTTCGACATTCCATTGTTGAGGGGTCTTCAAATATTTAATATGAATCTAGATCATTTCATCAATCATTTATCAAACAACAAAACTGTTGTTACGGGGTTAGTACGCGGTATTAGCGACGAGCAGGCGCATTGGCGACCCTCACCGGCAGACTGGTCTGTGCTTGAAGTGATGGGGCACTTGTATGATGAAGAACGCGAAGATTTTAGGGCGCGGGTTCAATTAACGCTAAACGACCCAGCCAAGGCGTGGCCAGCGATTGAACCCGGAAAATGGGTCATTGACCGCAAATATAACGAGCGTAATCTCAAACAAGTGTTAGAGCATTGGCTGCGCGAACGTGATGAATCGTTAAAATGGTTGAGTAGCCTCAAGTCACCGGTCATCCATTGGAATAATGCCCATATACACCTATCTGGTATCAGCTTGTCAGCAGCCGATTTGCTTGTTGCATGGTTGGCGCATGACTATTTGCATATTCGCCAGTTAAATGAATTGCATTATTTGTATTTAAAACACACGACTGCCCCAGCCAATATTGGCTATGCCGGAGATTGGTAAACTGATGGCCTTGACAGTGGATGCGTAAAAATAGGTGAGCGATTGTGGCGCAGATTAACAACGCGGTAGCAGGCAGCTTCTGCTTAAATTCGTTTTACGCCAGTCATGAAAAATAAACTTCCGATTCTTTGCCTTTTCGCACCTTTGCAATCGTAATTCTGTGGATTGCGGAGGTGCGAAAAAGGCGAAGAATCGGAGATCGTTTTTAGGCAAATTGGGGTAAATATTTAGCATGTGCTCGCAATAAATCATCGAGCAAATAATTGGCCTTGGCGTATGAATGAATATGGGGGTCGAGCAATAGCGCTTGTAGGGCGGCGTTACGATCGCCTTTCACCGCCGCTTCAACACACAACATTTGAATATCGATCTCACGTTGCATCAGCGCAGCCAAACCACGCGGCAACGCGCCCACATGAACGCCATGCACGCTACCGCCATATACATGTACCACCCCGGGCACTTCTACGATGGCATCGGCTGGCAAATTTTCGATACACCCCTGATTGGGAAGATTGACAGACAACTCAAGCTGGTTTAACCCGCGCAGCATAGCACACAAAATGGGCACCACCCGTTCACCCGACGGCAAAAATGATGGCGAAGCAGCGATTGAGGATTGATGCTCAACCGTTAATTTGATTTTAGCCCATTGTGCTTGACCGAGGCGCTCATAGGCATCAAAATCATAACCGGTCAATGGCATTGTCTCAGCCGCAAAGCCAACATATTCACCGGCATGACCATCACCCGTTGCACAAAACAACCCAAAAGCGTCCATTAATCGGCGCGACATCAATTCCCAATACGCTGGCATGTGTTGCACTTTTCGCCTAAAAATCGGGTATAAATCTTCACCGGTTTGGCGGTCAACCATGTCCAACACAAACGTAAAATGATTTAACCCTGCCGCCACCAAATGATATCGCGCATCCAACTGCGCCCCATATTCTCGCCGTGCCGCTTCCTCTCCCCCCTCTATTCTGTATTCTTCATTCTTGGCTTTTGGTTTTTGGTTCTTCTTCTCCACCAACCCCAATACCTCATTCACCAAACGATAGCCTTCGCCAATTTGATGACACAGCCCGACAAATTTTACATTGCTGTGCTGATGCAGCGCCAAACACACGCGGCTCATGGGGTTGGTAAAGTTAAATAAAAAGGCGTTAGGGGCTAGCTTTTCGACATCATGCGCAATGTCAAGCAGCAATGGAATATTGCGCAGGGCATGGCTCAATCCACCCGGCCCGCCATTTTCACCGAGCACATGCCGCACCCCGTGCTTAAGTGGAATTTGCCAATCTAATTTCCAAGTTGTAATACGATCAACCGCCACCGCTACAATCACAAAATCGGCGTTCGGCAACGCCTCGCGGCGGTTTTGGCTGGCAAAAATTTCAAAGGCCGCTTCGCCCCTGTGCAATTTTTTATTGTTTATCTGATTGGCATAGCGCGTCATTAAATCCAGCGTCTCAGCGTTTGTATCGACTAGCCAGATAGCGCTGCCGCGCAATAGATGGGCGTGCAAAAACAAATCGCCGAGAATGGCGGGGCCAAAGGAGGCGCTGCCTGCACCGATGATGACGATTTTAGGCATGGCTGCTTATTTGCAACACCCAATTAAGCACGGTTGTGACCAATTGCGTCCGCACCCCAATAAAGCCATGCCCCGCGTCTAATGTGTCGTGCTGCAAATGTTGTGCGCCAGCGGCCTGAAACGCTTGCACCATTGGCGTATGAAAAACCTTGGTCGGCAATACATCATCTTGGGCCGCGCCAATCAGCAACACATGACGATTTGCCAATTGTCCCGCTCGTAGCTCAATATCCCATGCATCGCCCTGTGTCATATATTCTTGCAGCAAGGTTTTGGCATTGGCCCCATTTAATGGCGGCAATGATCCCATCATCGAGACAACACGGCTGGTGATTTTATCGGGCTGATTGCGCAATAATCGCCCGGCCTTGCCAAAATTGGCACTGGCTAACCCGGCCACGCCAAACACGGCTGGGTCATTCATTGCCCCCATTAGCGCCGCAAAACCACCCATACTATGCCCAATCAACACTATTTTTTGCGGGTCAATGGCATAGTCGGTTAATGAACGCGGTTGCCGCAAAAAATCGAGCGCGGCTGCTACATCTTCAAGCGTATTGGCGAAGCTAAATAGGCCGCCGCTGCCCCATGCCCCACGATAATGAATATGAAGCACATTGACCCCTGCGTCAAGCAAGGCATGAGCGAGATCAAAATTTTGTTCGGTGCCCGGAAAGCCATGCAACAATAATACGGTTGTTTTAAGTTGCTCGCCCGTGGCAACAAACATTCGCCCAAGCATTTGGCTGCCGTGACTATTAATCGTTACGAGGTTTAGAGAAGCTGTCGAGATTGACATAATGAAATTACGAATTACGAATTACGAATTACGAATTTATAATTCGTAATTCGTAATTCGTAATTATTTAGTGCACGACTGCGTTGGCGCGATCTTCTTCTGTGTTAAGCGTGTCGCTTTCGACCCGACCATCTTTAATACGCACCACCCGATCAGCTTGGGCAGCCACGCCTGGATCGTGGGTGACGATCACAATCGTAATGCCACGTTCTTCGCGCAGTTTTTTAAATAACGCCATAATTTCGGCACCAGTTTTGCTATCTAATGCGCCGGTCGGTTCATCGGCCAACAATAACGTAGGGTGATTGACCAGTGCGCGGGCAATGGCAACCCGTTGTTGTTGCCCGCCCGACATTTCTACCGGTTTATGGGTGAGGCGATCACCCAAACCCACGGCAGTCATGGCTTCTTTAGCGCGTTCAGCGCGTTCTTTACCGCCAACGCCGCCATAACGCAAAGGCAATTCAACATTGCGCTGGGCCGTAATGCGCGAAAGCAAATTGAAACGCTGAAAAACAAAACCGATGTGTTTATTTCGGGCGGTCGCCAAGTCGTCATCACGCAATTTGCTGACATCTTGCCCATTCAAAATATATTCACCCGAAGTTGGCACATCGAGGCAGCCGATCATGTTCATGAGGGTGCTTTTGCCGCTGCCCGATGGCCCGACGATGGCGACATATTCGCCGTCTTTAATTGTCACAGTGACGCCATCGAGCGCCCGCACAGTTTCGTGGCCCATCACATAGGTTTTAACAATATTTTTGAGTTCGAGCACGGTTTTTGTCTATAAATAACGCTTTGCCATTGATAAAAATGGTAAAGCACAGTATTGACTTTTATAACCAGTTAAGCATATCATATGAGCATGGCATTTGCTGCATCCACGATTGCCTGCGGTTTGAATTTTACGGCATTTTTACGCTACGCGCTGCTAGTGCATCAAGGTAAGATTTGTCTTCGACCCGCCGCAAAACAGGGTTAAACAATTGCCCAATACAAAACACAGTCGTAATGATGCCCATGATGACAATATAGCCTCCCACATCAAACACTCCACCGACATAACCCGCCAGTGCTGTGCTAATGGGCCACGTAAATTGGGCAATAACGCGCCGCACCGCAAACACTCGGCCTTGTAATTCGGGTGGTGTTTGTGATTGCCAAATTGATTGCGAATGGGCGTTCATGACTGGTCCTAATCCAGCCGTGATAAAACCCATTGCTACCGCCAGATAAAACCAAGGCGATAGACCTAACACGATGGTTGCTAGGCCAGTGCCTAAAATTGCCAACACGACCCCATAGATTTTGTTGGTTTTTAGCCCGCCCCATGCGCTGATGATGACCCCACCGACCACGCCGCCAACACTGCTTATAGTTGCCATTAGTGCGGTGGCGGTTTCAAAAGTAAATCCGTTTCGCGTCCAATCGGCTGCCAAGTTAAATTTGAGTAGCAGCGGGGTTAGCACAAATATCGGTGAGCTGGCGAAATTAGTGACTGTAAACGTTGCTAATAACCATAATAATGGGCGGCGCTGCCAAATATAGAGTGCCCCTTCTTTGATATCAGCCCACAAACTTGATTTAGAAACCCCAGGGTTTTGCGCGTAAGCAGGTTGCCGTTGGGGCGAAGGCACATGCAAAAAATAAGGCACGACTGCCGCCACCAAAAATGTGACGACATCAAGCCCCATCGCAAATACAGTGCCGTTTGGCAAGCCAGCCAACCAATTGCCCACAGCCCCACCGATTAGCCCTTGACGCGCCAAGATAGGTAATGACACGATGAGCGCAGCCACCCCGGGCGCGAGAATGCCCGACAGCGATTGGGTGGTTTGCATCATGCCATTGGCCCGAGCCAATTGGGCCTTGGGCACAATCATCGAATAGGAGGTATCGAAGGCCGAATGGTGAAAAGTGTGAATTAGCCCGTGCAAAAACACGGTAATCGCCATTGTCCATACTTGAAAAGTTTCGGTGTAGATAAGGACTAATTCGATCAATGCCAAAAATCCATGTAAGGCATCGGACATCATCATGGTGCGTTTGCGGTCGTGGCGGTCGGCCCATGCCCCGGCAATGGGCGCGGCAAACACCGATGGAATGGCGATGGCTAACGACATAATGGCAATGGCGCTGGCAAGTTCGGGGCGTTGTTCGGGCGCGGGGAATAGCACGGTTGCCAGCCAAATATTGAGCGCAAATACGGTTAATTGGGTGCCAAACGCCGAAAAAGATTGCGTAAGCCACAAGATGATGAAGGTGCGAAACCCGTTTGGCGGTGAAGTATTCATATAAAGCCGATTTTTGAGGTAAGCATATTATCATTCGGCTTCACAAATTTTTTACAAGCAGGTGGTTTTTGCGCTTATTTTCTCCATTAGTTCTCCATAACTTTGCCCTATTCTAAAAACACAACCAGTGAAGCAGTGACGACAAACAAAACAAAACAGAAATCGCCGCTGCACATAAAAAGAAAGGAAAAAGTTAAAATGAACAGCAAAATTAAAATCGGTGGACTCGCAGTCATTAGCGCTGCACTTGCAGGTGTGTTGGCCTTTGGCTCGGGCGTAAATGCCCAAACCCCAAGCCCAACCGCCACCCCCAGCACCACACGCCCAGCCCAAGGGCAGCAACGCCCCGGCGGTCGCGGTGGCCCGGGTGGCATGATGATCGGCAATCGCGCCAACTCACCCCATACCATTGCCGCCAAGTCGCTTGGCATTATCGAAGAGGCCTTGCGCACAGAATTACAAGCAGGCAAAAGTATTGCCGACGTAGCCGCCAGCAAAGGGGTCGCGCTCGACACCATCGCAACAGCCATTCTCGATGCCCAAAAGGCCGACTTAGCCAAGGCCGTGACCGATGGCAAATTGACCCAAGCTCAAGCTGATCAGAAGTTGGCCGATGCGCCAACCCGTATTAACGACATGTTGAATGGTAAAGGCTTGCAAGGTGGCCCCGGCGGGCCGGGTGGCCCACGTGGTGGTCATTTTGGTGACCCCGCCAATGCCCCACACGTCATTGCCGCCAAATTGTTGGGTTTAGATGAAGCCGCCTTGCGCACCGAATTGCAAGCTGGCAAAACCATCGCCGACCTCGCAACCAGCAAAGGCGTAGCCCTGACGACCATCTCAAGTGCCATTCTCGATGCCCAAAAGGCCGACTTAGCCAAAGCCGTGACCGATGGCAAGTTGACCCAGGCCCAGGCTGATCAAATGTTAGCCGATGCGCCAACTCGCATTAACGACATGTTGACAGGCAAAGCCCCTGCTGGCCGCCCACAAGGTGGCCCGGGTGGGCAACAAGGCGGGCGTGGCAAACAGGCAGGCAACGGCCCAGCAATGGGGCGACAAGCCGGTGAGCAAGGGCAGCAACACGGCGGCCCACGTGGTGGGCCACAAGGTGGCGCACAAATTGGCAATCCCGCGAATGCCCCACATGCCATCGCCGCCAAATTACTTGGTTTAGATGAAGCCGCTTTGCGCACTGAATTACAAGCCGGCAAGACCATCTCAGATGTGGCTGCCAGCAAAGGGGTCGCGCTTGATACCATCGCAACAGCCATTCTCGATGCCCAAAAGGCCGACGTTGCCAAGGCCGTGACCGATGGCAAATTGACCCAAGCTCAAGCCGACAAGATTTTGGCCGATGCCCCAGCTCGCATTAACACAATGTTGACCACCGCCCATGCCCAGCGCGGCCCGGGTGGCCCACGTGGCAATGGCACACAAATGCCCAAGCCAAGCGGAACCCCAGCACCACGCACTGGCGGCAGCAACGGCTAAACGACTAAGCTAATATCGCGCTGATGAGGTGAGTTTCACCTCGAAGATCAGATCACTCCATTTGGTTTAATAGTTGCCCGTGAATAGGTTCAATATGATGAACTCATTCACGGGCAATTTGTTTTTATACTCTTTGGACTATAGCAGCAACCGTTATCTCCATTATTTCTCCATAACTTATTTGTAACCTATTTCTATTCACTTTTAATCATGAATAATCATTCCACAACACCTCAACCTGAAATAGACAACGACGATGAACCTGTTGGGCGCGTGCTCTCACGCCGCGAAGTTTTAGCCCTGTTTGGCATAACGGGCGCAATGTTTTTGGGTGGCTATGCCTTAAATCGCACACAACCCAGCTTGGTCGAAGCCGAAACAAAAATAGATCCCGATAAACTGACTTTTCTTCCTTCAGTATTATCAAACCGAACAGCTACAGTTGGCCCTATGGCTACCGCCATTGCCACAGCTAGCCCTACGCCATTGTCAACGGCAACATTAGCTCCTAGTTTTACCCCCACCAGTATTTTTACAGCGACGGCTACCCCAGTGGCAGGGGCTGCTGCTTGTGTTGTGTCACCAGCGTTAACCGAAGGCCCCTTTTTTGTCGATGAAAAACTTAATCGCTCAGATATTCGCGCTAACACATCAAATTCGGCTTTGCGCCCGGGTGTCTTGTTCAATTTAGGGATTCGCGTGTCGCGCATCAGCAATAGCAATTGTGCTATTTTGCAGGGTGCACAAGTCGATATTTGGCATGCCGATGGTGCAGGCGAATATTCGGATGTGAATGGCTTGGGGATGAATACGATTGGGCAAAATTGGCTACGTGGCTATCAAGTGACCAACAGCAACGGTATTGTCAATTTTGTCAGTATTTACCCTGGTTGGTATATTAGCCGTGCCACTCATATTCATTTTAAAATTCGTGTGACGCTCAACAATAAAAATTATGAATTTACCTCGCAAATGTTTTGCGATGACAGCCTAAATGATGCTGTGTATGCCGCCAACGCGGCTATCTATAACCACAGCGGCACCCGCGTGCGCAATACTAATGACAGTATCTATAATCAAGGGGGCGCTAATCGCCTCATGCTTAACCCAATTGCATCAAATGGTGGTTATAGCGCTTTTATTGATGTAGGTATGCAGATTACCTAATCACAGATTTGTTTCAAAATCATGTCACAACGCATCCTAATCGCCGATGATGACGCACAAATTGTGCGTTTGGTCAAGTCATACCTCGAAAAAGACGACTTTGCCGTGCTTACAGCCTTTGATGGCGAACAAGCCCTGCATATGTTGCGGGCCGAGCGCCCCGATTTGGCGGTGCTCGATGTGATGATGCCCAAGCGTGATGGTTTTGCGCTGGTGAAATTGGTGCGCAGTGACCCTCAACTCGCCTCAATACCCATTCTTATGTTAACCGCACGGGTCGAAGATAACGACAAATTGCAAGGGTTAAATATGGGGGCCGATGACTATTTGACCAAACCCTTTAACCCGCGTGAGGTAGTGGCGCGGGTTAAGGCCATTTTGCGGCGGGCCAATGGGCAAGTGCGCCCGTCATCGTTATTGCAAGTGCGCGGGCTTAGCCTCGATGTCGAGCAACGCAGTATTGCGCTTAATGGGCAACCGCTGGAGCTAACGCCCACTGAATATGATTTGTTGCGCACCTTGATGCAAAACACCAACCACGCCTTTACACGGGGTGAATTGATCGAAAAAGCCCTCGGCTTCGGCTACGATGGTTTTGACCGTACGATCGATTCACACATTAAAAACCTGCGCCGAAAAATTGAGCCAGACCCCGCCAAACCCATTTATATTGAAACGGTATTTGGGGTGGGCTATAAATTGAGCCGCACATGAATCGTCTTTGGTTGCGCCTTGTTTTGGCTTTAGTCGCCATCACCCTGCTTAGTGTGGGCGGGGTGGCAATGCTTGCCGGGGTTACGGCATCGACCCAACTCAATGTTTTTATCGAACGGCAACGCGCCATCTCGCAACAAGGCATCATCGATGAATTGGCGGCATTTTATGCCGATACAGGTGGCTGGAATGGGGTCGGCGAAGAGGTGTTTGCCTTATTCCAAACCCCATTTACAAACCGCCGCCCGCCCAACCAAGGTCAACGCCCAAATGGCCCACCGCCTAATCAGCGTGAGCGGGTTAGCTATGCCATTGCGAATGCCGCTGGCAAGGTGGTCTATGACGAAGCACGGGCACGACTTGGCAGCACGCTGTCAGAGGCCGAATTAAGCCGCACCTTGCCAATTAGCGCCAACCAACAAATTGTGGGCTATCTTATTACTGCTTTGCCTGAACAATCGTTGCAGCTCGATGCCCAATTGTTTTTTATTAATCAATTACAACGTAATCTCATCACTGCGGCGGTGGTGGTTAGCCTCATTGCTACTTTGTTGGGGGTGCTCATTAGCCGTGCGCTCACCCAACCTTTAGCCCAATTGGCCCGCACGGCCCGCGCTTTTTCGGGCCGTAATCTTGAGGTGCGAGCCAAACCCGATGGCACCGATGAAATTGCCGAGGTTGCCCATGCCTTTAACGACATGGCCGATTCGTTACAACAAGCCGAGATCAATCGTCGCAACCTCACCGCCGATATCGCTCACGAACTTCGCACCCCGCTTAGCGTCATTCAAGGCAATTTGCGGGCCATGCTCGATGGTGTATATCCGCTCGAACCTGCTGAGATCGCCACCATTTACGACGAAACCCGTTTGCTCAGCCGCTTAGTAGATGATTTGCGCGAGTTGGCTTTGGCCGAAGCTGGGCAATTGGCGCTCAAAACCCAATCGGCAGATCCGGCTATTTTGGCGCAAAACGCCATCGACCAATTTACCCCCATTGCCGAAAACCGTCAAATTGCGCTGAGCCTCAGTCTACAAAAACCGTTGCCGATGGTGACTTGCGATATCGATCGCGCCGCGCAAGTGTTGCGCAACCTGATCGGCAACGCCTTGCGCCATACCCCAAATGGTGGGCAAATTCATTTATCGGCGGCGGTGGATGGCGCATTTGTGTGCCTGCGTGTGCGTGATACTGGTGAGGGCATCGCCCACGACGACTTGCTGCATGTGTTCGAGCGCTTTTATCGTGGCGATAAATCACGCAATCGCGGCAGTGGCGGCACTGGGCTGGGACTCGCTATCGTTAAATCGTTGGTCGAGGCGATGGGTGGGCGTATTGGGGTTGAAAGTGTTTTTGGCAAAGGCAGCACTTTTTGGTTTACCTTGCCATTGGCACCTAACATAACCAAATAAAATACCGAGATGTAATGTTGAAATCACTATATGACCTTTGGAGGGATGGGTGAAGCCCATCCCTCCAAAGGTCATATAGTGATTTTGACGAAAATTTACTTGACTTACCCTACTTTATTGAGAGGATATCCGTAAGCATACTATCGCCAATCTTGTGGGTAAGTGTGCGTAAATTCATTGATGAGCGGGCCACCGAATTGAATTTCGGGCTGATCATAGGGTGTTTGCCATTTACGCGGGTTGTCAAGGTCACGCTGAAAGCCACGTCCAAACGCACCCGTCAACGATAACGCATCCCAGTCTGTATCGATTAACACAATTGGGTTATAGGCCCGCGCATGGCTGCGGTCACGAATTTCTAAATGCAGATGCGGACGCGAGGTGCAAGTGAGGTCAGGGTCGCCGGTTTTGGCAATCACATCGCCTTTGCGAATGGGCTGGCCGGGCCGCAAATTGGGCGTTTCGAGCAAATGCCCATAAAACGAAATATAACCATTCGGGTGCAAAATCGACAAATTATGCGGCAGCGAACCGTGATATAACGCATCGACCAGCGCGACTGTGCCATCACCAATTGCTACCACCGGTGTGCCACATTTGGCCGATAAATCGATGCCAAAATGAATGCCTTGCCCCGCTCCATACCAATCTACCCGCCGGTAATAAGCACCTACTGTGTTGCCATAGGATTGCCCCATTAGCCAGGTGTTGGGGCCGGGCGGTGTGGCAAAAGGCAATCCGAAAACCGCTTTTTGCCCTTGTTCTGGCTCGGCATAGACTGTTTGGCTTGCTTCTGGCCCGGCATTGGCAGTGCTGCCAAATAAGGTGGCGGCAATAGCGAGGGCAGCGAGGGTTTGTTTTAGAAGTCGGGTTTGCATGGCGGGTGAAATTATAGCTAGTCTTCGGCTTGTGCATTCATACTCTCACAGATTGCCTGATCCAATATGCTAATAGCGAGGTCGATCTCACTGCGAGTGACCGTAAGCGGTGGGGCAATGCGAAAAACGCCGCCAGCCGCGGCATGACGCACAATATTCATGCTCAGGCCTAATGCATAACAACGATCCATAATGCTGTAACCTAAATCGGGGGCCGGGGTGCGTTTTTCGCGGTCAGACACAATCTCAATCCCCAGGAACAGCCCACGCCCGCGCACATCACCAATACATTCGTGCCGCATTTGCAATTCACACAGCTTTTCTTTGAGATACAACCCCATGTTGCGGGCATTTTCAGTAATTCGGTCACGCTCAAACACCATCAACATCGCCAGCCCAACCTCGGCTGGCAATGGGTCAGACACGTGCGACGTAACATATAAAAAGCCGCGCTCATAGCATTTTTCTTCGATCTCGCGGCTGGTAATAGTGGCAGCCAAGGGCAAGCCACCGCCCAAGGTTTTTGACAAGGTTAAAAAATCGGGCACAATGCCATCACGCTCAAAGCCAAAATCAATGCCTAAGCGCCCCAAACCTGTTTGCGCCTCGTCAACAATCAAAAATAAACCACGCGCTTCGCACATTTGTTTTAGTTTTGCCAAAAAGCCGAGCGGCAAATCAACAATACCAGCCGTGCTGAGCAAAGGCTCTACGATGAGCGCAGCCGGTGCGCCCAAGGCTTGGCGGTCAGCCATCTCAAAGCCGACCTCAAGACAGGTCATATCGCAGCGGTCATGGCAATGGCGAATGGGGCAACGATAACAATTCGGGGCGGGCAACATATTGGTGCCGGGCATCACTGGGCCATAGCCTTGCCGCGCAAATGAATAGGTGCTGGCACTCGCGCCAGCCGTTAGGCCATGCCACGAACCGGCAAACCCCAATACCTCAAAACCGCCTGTTGCCAGCTTTGCCATTCGAATGGCGGCCTCATTCGATTCAGCGCCAGTGTTGAGCAACAGGGCTTTATCTAACCCATTGGGCAATATGCCAGTAAGCCGTTGGGCGAGCATAATGACCGAGGGCGAGAGCATAGAACTGAGCAAGTGAATGACTTCGCGGCTGGCTTTTTCAATGGCCGCCACAATATCGGGGTGGTTATGCCCTAGCACAGCACACATTTGCCCCGATGTGAAATCTAGCACCGCCCGACCACTTGCCTCATAGACAAATGAGCCTTTGGCGCGGGTAATAATGGCGGGTGAGAAATGCGGGATGTAGCGAATCAATACATCATCGATGGCCTGATGCAATTCATCGGTTGAAGGTGTAGTCATAGAGCGATTTTAAGGGTAATAGAAGACCATGTCAAATGAGTATCATTTGGCGTAAATTACATTGCTGTTATTTCAATCATCGCCATGCCATAAAGCGGCACGTCTAATTGCACCCGCACACCGGCAGCCTCTCTTATTATTGGCAACGACTCAGCCTGCAATGCCCCCTGTTTGCGCAATATGGTAATTTGCTCGGCAGAAGGTGCTGCGGGCGATCCTAACGCTTGCCACGCCCGAAATGCATTAGCATGGGTTTGATCAATACGCCACAACGTTGCATTTGGCTTGGCGGTTGTCACCCCATCTAAAACCATCGTCACACTGGTAATGCCCTCCTCCCACCACGCATCTATATGATGCCAAATCAAAATTCGCCAGCCCTCGGCGGTTTGGGCGGCCAATGCTCCCACCTGCTCGTTATCTGATATCACGGGCAACCGTTGTGCCCCGGCCAACATTTCGAGCAAACACAAGCCATTCAGCACCGGCTTTTCAACATTTTCGTTGTCAACCAAGGTGCGGTTGCCCTCAAACCAGCGTTTGCCTTCCATATAAAATGCCCAATGGGTTAATTGGGCAATTTGTTTATGATCGAGCATCCGCGCCACCAATTGGCACATAAATGTAGGGTAATGCTCGCCGTTGGTGATGACAAAATTGGGGTTGTCATACATCCCATATACCGTGCCAACAGCGGGGTCACATTCATCTACATACACAGGCACATCGTGTAAATGAGCAAATTTAGCCACCACCGCCAACGAGCGCTCAATATCGCCCACCATTTTGGGGGTGCTGTGGCTATCACGCGCGGGCTGGGCGAATGGGTTATAAACTCGGCGCGGGGTAAACGCTGCCCCTTTGGTATGAAACGAAATAAAATCGGGTTTGCGACCCGTTGCGCTTAAATGGGCCAAAAATTGTTCGAGAAAATCTTGCCCTTCGTCGGTAGTGGCTGGCCCACCAACCGCGGCTTCGGGCAATACCGAGCGCACCGCCGCTTCAGTCACATCATACAAACGCACATAATCTTCGGGCGTGCCATGCCAATAATTGGCAATATCTGGCTCATTCCACAGCTCAAAGCGCCAACGCTTTACCATGTCTGCGCCATAACGCGCAACCACATGCTGCACAAATGCTTGTACCAAATCGCCCCAACGTTCGTAATTCGACGGCGGTTGTTTCCATGCGCCCAATTCATATGGTTCACGCCCCACATCCATTGCCGGGGTAAAACCGGTAGCGCTATTATGATCTTGGGTCAGGTCACGCGGGGTAAAACCCAATTCAACAAAGGGTATGCCGCCATTTTGGGTGATGGTATCGAAGGTTTGATCGAGAATGTGCCAGTCATATTGCACACTGCCATCTGGCATGGCATGATAGACATTGCCCGCACCCCATGCTGGGGCAGATAGGCCATTGCCACTGGTAAAGGTATTGTGCATACGCACATAATAATTGCCGGCGGTAAAGACATTTTTGCCCAGCGTGTCATATAACGCTTTGCCGCGTGGGGTGTAAGTCCAATTTAGCTCGTCGTAGCCAATCGCAGCCCAAATGCGGTGGATAACGCCTAAGTGTCGCGTGCAATCTATATTGATGTGGGTATGATTCATACTTGTCTGAATTTTGCTGATTGTGGGGAGATTGTATCTGAGTGAATCTACTGCCTAAAGCGCTTTAGGCGGTTTTCATTCTGTCAAGTGATCAACCATCATGATGACTTTTCAATCATTAGAGGTGTCCCCAAAGATGTTTTGTCAAAATCACGATATGGTCTTTGATTCATGGGTAAAGCCTATGCATCAAAGACCATATCGTGATTTTGACAAAAATTTGTTTTATTTGTCCCCGTTTTATTAAGAAGATGTCTATATAATCTTAATCAATTAGGCTTGTTTGGCTAATTTCTTAATTTCAAGATTCATAAATGCCAACGCTTCTTTAACCGAGCGTTTGCCGGTAATGGCATCCATCACCGGTTGGCTAAATAGCCCTTTGCCTTCGGCTTCGCCGAGGAAGGGCGCATTGCCATAGAGCGGGCCACCATAACGCACACCGGTCTCGATCTGCTTCATGATCGTTGACAAGATGGGATCTTTGCTGTAAAAATCAGAAGCGGCCACCGCTTTGGTGGCGGGCAAGGCCGAGCCGTTGGTGCGCTTGACATAATCTTCATACCAAACGGGGTCGAGCAACCACTTCAGTAGCTCTTTGGCCCCGGCGGTGTTTTTGCCCTTGGCAAACACAAATAATTGGAAACCGCCCAAGAATGAGCGCGAAATGTCACCGGCTTTACGTACCGGTATTTGCACTGCGCCTAGGGTATTCATCAGTTCGGGCTGGCTGGCTTTGATGGTTTGCACCAATGCCCCGCTTTGAATATACATGGCGGCTTTTTTCTGTAAAAACAATTGGTTGGTGTCGTTTTGTTTTAACGTAGGCAATGCCGCTGGCATCACTTTGGCATTATATTGATCGACCATGAACTGTAAGGCGGCTTCAAATTCGGGCGTATTTGCTTGCACTTTGCCATCTTTGTCAAGCACATTGCCGCCTGCCGATGTGCCTAATGGGATGAAGATTTGGCCCGGAAAACCACCTTCGGGGTTGAAGATATAGCCATATTGGTCATCACCTTTGGTCAATGCTTTGGCGGCGTCGGTCCATTCTTGCCATGTGGTGGGGGGCTTTACACCTGCCTTTTCTAGCAAATCTTTATGATAATACAAGACGCGGGTTTCAAGATGCCAAGGCACTGAGTAGGCTTTGCCATTCCAATTGACAAAGGCCTCTTTTTGCAAAGGCAAATAGCTGCTTGCCATTTCTTTATAGACATCATCTAGATCAAGCAAATCACCCGCTGCGCCAAAGCGCAGGGCCACATCGGGGCCTTGTTGCCCCAAATCGGGTGGGGTGCCAGCAGCAAGCGCGGCTTGGGTTTTGTTAACCGAGTCGGCAAATACCATAAATTGGGCGCGTGAATTGGTTCCGTTTTTGGCATCAAACGCTTTTAGGCGTGCCTCGACCAAGGGCTGGCGTGCGCCGTTGTCAAACGTTTCGCGGCTCCAAAATTCAATATCGCCACTGAGTTTGGGGCCAGCGGGCGCGGCAGGGGCGGCAGGCTTGGCAGCCTCAGCTGGTTTGGCTGGGGCGGGGGTAGGGGTGGGGGCTGCACCACAAGCGGCCAATAGGCCAGCGGCTGGCACAGTGGCTGCGCCCACCAATGCGGTTTTTAATAATCGTCTTCGGGTAATATTGGATTGAGACATCTCGGTTTCTCCTTTCTTTTATTCCACCCATTTGTCACCTGACAAATGGATAAACAACTTAATTTTTATGATTTCACTGCTCCGGCGGTTAAGCCGCCTACGATATAGCGTTGAAAGAGCATAAATACCAACACAACAGGCAACGTTGTCAGCATTGCCATTGAAAATAAGCCGCTGTAATCGGTGCCAAATTGGTCGATATAAGACGTTAAGCCAATTGATAGCACTCGCAACCGGCTATCGTTGATGAGCACATTGGCGACTAAAAACTCGTTCCAGCCATTCACAAAAGCCAGTGTTGCAGCAGCGGCAATGCCGGGCGCGGCTAGTGGCAAAATAATGCGAAACAAAACGCCATAGGTCGTGCAGCCATCAATACGGGCTGCATCTTCTAATTCGGCGGGCAAAGACAAGAAATAGCCACGTAATAGCCACACCACAAATGGCAAATTTGAGGTGCTATAGGCCAAAATCAACCCAAATAATGAATTGGTGAGCTTGAGATTGACCATGACGATGAAAAGCGGGATGACCAAAAGCACGGCTGGAAAGAGCTGAATAAACAGAAGCGATAGGCTGAAGGTTTGTTGCCCTTTAAATTTCAGCCGCGCTAATGCATAGGCCCCCGATGCCCCCACCACGATGACAAATATCGTGGTCGAGACGGCCACGATCAAACTGTTGCCAAATTGGCGGGTGAAGGGAATCGTAGGCGATGAGATCACCCGTTCGAGGTTTTCGAGGGTGAGATTTTGTGGTAATAATTGGGGTTTGGTGCTAAAGGCTTCACGCGCAGGGGTGACAGCGGTGCGCATCAGCCAAAAAAATGGAAATAGCGCAAACAATAACATTACCGTCAAGACAATGACAGTGAAAATAGACTTGATTGGAAATTTGCGTTTGACAGTCATGATTTATTTTTCGTAGGTGCGCATTTCGTTGATATACAAGCGCACGTAAACGAGCGCCCCAATCATGATGAAAAAAAACATCAGCATGGCCCCTGCTGCGCCATAGCCCATATCACCGGCATTAAAGGCAACGGTATAGGCCTCAATCGCCAGCACATTGGTGGCTTTGGACGGGCCACCGCCGGTTAAGATCCAAGGAATGGGGAAATAGTGAAAGGCGTTAATCGATGCCAATAGAATTGACACCATTGCCACTGGACGCAATAAGGGCAATGTAATAGACCAAAAAGCTTGGCGTGAGTTTGCGCCATCAACGGCGGCAGCGTCATACATTTCTGCTGGGATCGATTGCAACCCAGCCAACATGACGACAAGCTGAAATGGAAAACTTTTCCAGATCATGACCAAAATGAGCGACCAAATGGCATTATTGCGATCTAGCCAAATGGGTGGGCGGGCAATACCAAGCTGTTTTAGCCCCGCATTAATAATGCCAAATTGGTCATTAAACATCCATGCCCAAATTAGCGCCGCCACAAATGCCGGAATGGCCCAAGGGATGATAAATAGCGAGCGCACGATGCCGCGCCCGCGAAACCCACTATTGAGCAGTAGCGCCAGCCCTAACCCAATTAACACCGAGCCAACAACTGAAAACAAGGTGAAGATGAGGGTGATACGAATGGCATTCCAGATTTCGGGGTCAGCCATTAAGCGGCGATAATTGTCGAGGCCGATAAAAATCGGCGCAGCTGTGCCCAATTTGGCTTCTTGAAATGACAATACCGCCGCATAAAGCAAAGGGTAAAGATTGATTAAGACAATGGCCACAACCGTTGGCAATACCAATACATAAGCGGCATGGCGGTCTAAAAACCGCATGATCGGGTTGCTAACCGCAGGGGTATCGTGGGGATTCATCGATGCAATGGGTTTGTTCATTGTGGGCCTCCAGATGATTGACGCACAATTAATTTTGATTTAAAACGCAGATGTTGGGGAGGCGCTTTGTCGCCAGCCAACCGTTGTAATAGTAATTTTGCGGCAGCCTTGGCCATTTCTTGCGATTGTTGTGCCATCGTTGTAAGCGGCACTTGCAGATAGGGCGCATAAACGATGTTATCAAAACCAACCAAGGCAATGTCTTTTGGCATACGTAAACCAGCTTCATGCACAGCGGCCATCACCCCAACGGCCATTAGGTCGTTATAAGCAAAAAAAGCAGTGGGGGGATTGGGCTGGGCTAAAAGTTGATGGGTCGCTGTCATTGCGGCCTCGGCGCTAATGGCGGTGCGCACAACCAGTTTGTCATCTAACGCAATTGCCGCCGTTTTAAGCGCCAACTCATAGCCAGTTAAACGGTCACGCACGGTCGAAATGGCGCGATTGGCAATGAGATAGGCAATGCGTCGATGCCCATTTGCAATAAGATGCGCTGTCGCCATAGCTGCACCATCGACATTGTCATTTAACACCGTGTCGCTTTCAAAACCGTCGATTGTGCGGTTAATCAGCACGACTGGAACCCGCTTGGCAATTTGTTTTACTTGCTCATCACTCATTTCTGCCGGGTGCAATATGATGCCATCCACAATATGCTCATCGAGCACACGCATCGCCGTGTTTTGGCGCTTGCCATCTTCTTGCGTGTCAAAAATCATGGCGGCGTAACCGGCTTCGGTCAACACTTGTTGCATGGCGCGAATCTGTTGTGCGGTATTTGGATTGGTGCAATCGGTAACGACCAACCCCACTGTGCGCGACTGACGGCTGACCAAGGATCGTGCATTGTGGTTTGGGGTATAGCCCATCGCCTGAATCACCTGCTCAACTTTGGCTTTGGTAAAGCTATTGGTATCGGGGTGATTATTGACCACCCGTGACACGGTGTTGATTGAAACACCGGCTTGTTTGGCGACATCGCGAATCGTGACACGCATAGCTTAGATAAATGGGCGGCGGTCGAGCACCAATTTGAGCGGGCGTTCGGTTTTGAGTTGGCCGGGCAAGGCGGTTTGCAATTCGGCCAAACAACACATGGCCCCAAACAACAGATGTAAATCGTTTAGCCCTTCATCGCTATTGGGGTTTAACCCCAGCAAAAATGGCACATATTGATCGGTAAACGTCATCAGCGCCTCGTAACATTCGGCATTGCGATGCCCTCCACTTTGGCGCAGGCTGCGCGTAAGGCAAAATACCCAATCAATTTCGGCAAAACCAACATTAACCGCCAAAGGAAATTCGCGGCTGCGATAAATATCAAGACAGGTATCGACCATCGCGCTTGGGTAGCGTAGTGGCACCCGCGCATATTGTTGATTAAACAAATAGTGAAAACTGCCCGCCAAATGTGGAAAAATAGACGGCGGCAAATGCGGCACGATGATGGGTGGGTGTGGCACTGGGCCAATATGGTCTTTGCGCACAAACCCAGTTGCGGGGTCGGCATGGTCATACAGCCATGCAAAATACCGATCTTGCCATTCGGTTGTTACTTCGTCCGCCAACACCAACGATGCATATAAACCAGCCCCGCGATGTGATTCGCGCCAAGGGTTGTTGCGCCAATCGAGTTGATCGAGAAAAGCCTCCATGGCGCTAGGGTCTTTATATTGGCTCAACCCCGATAATGGGTGAGCAGGCATGGCGTCAAAAAGCTCGAGTGCTGCGATACAGTGTGCGGTGGTGTGAATGGGATGATGTGTAACCTCATAAAACAAGCCATCTTGTTGATTTTGTAGATCGCGTAAGTTGGCAACCCAGCTTTGCCGCTCAGCGGGTGATTGTGGAAAATACCCGATGGTATAAAGAATATTAGCGGCATCGGCGCAACCATAGGGGTTTAGCCCCAAGTCACGTGTCGATTCACCTTTTTGCCACAACCAGCGTCGATACGCGCCGGGTTGGTCAATTTCATGGCGTTTAATGAGATCGCGCATGGCGGCAATGAAGCCTCTTAAGTCATGCATGGGTGTGTCCTTTTGCTGTTTAATAAAAAAGTTTCGCCAAAATCGCTATTGTCTTTTGACGATTGGGTAATATTTCTGGTAACGTTACCAGAAACTATATTATGTTGAATTGCTTTGATTTGTCAAGGGGTTGCGGTTCTGTGGGCTTTGCTTGCTAAACCTCTGAAAAAGGCGTATTGCCATTCCCAAACACGAAGTGATCATGAGTTCAGCAAAATCTGCTTTATTATTGCGGCCAAAAATTTACAGATGAATCTACAGATGCACAATGATTAATTTAAAGCCACAAGAGCTTAAACTTGTTGACGATATTCTGAAAACCCATGTGCCAAATTGCACAGTATGGGTGTTTGGTTCGCGCATTACCCCTAAAATTAAGCCTTACTCTGACCTTGATTTGGTCATTATTGATGCTCAGCCGCTTAGTATTCGTAAATATGGTCAATTGCGCGAGGCATTTCAAGCGTCAATATTGCCGATGCGCGTGGATGTGCTGGATTGGCATCGGCTATCGCCTGAGTTTCAAGTCATTGTGTTGGGCGGGTATGAGGTTTTGCAGGGAAATTTTCAGCAATCGGATTTCTGAAAGAAACCCGATTGCTAATTTGAGGTAAACCCAAAAGAGGTAATGTCGAAATCACTATGTGGCCTTGGGAAGCAGGGGCTTTGCGCCTGCTTCCCAATGCCACATAGTGATTTCGACGTAAAAAAGATACGCTTATGGCTTCATGCGATTTAACATGCGTGGGAATGGCGCTGCTTCGCGAATATGTTCCGAGCCACAAATCCATGCCACTGTGCGTTCGACACCAAGGCCAAAGCCGCTATGTGGCACACTGCCATACTTGCGAACATCGATATACCAATCATAGTTTTCAATCGGCAATTGATGCTCGTGAATGCGTTTGATCAAGACATCGGCATCATAAATGCGTTGGCTGCCGCCAATAATTTCGCCATAGCCTTCGGGCGCGAGCAAGTCGGCGCTCATACATACCTCGGGGCGCTCTGGGTATGGCTCCATATAAAAGGCTTTGATGGCAGTGGGGAAGCCTTTGACAAACAATGGTTTGTCATACATTTGGGTCAGTGCGGTTTCATGCGGCGAGCCAAAATCCATGCCCCACTTGATATCGAGCAAAGCTGGGTCGTCAATCCCCTGTAGTGGCTGCCCGTCAGCGTTAATGATGGTTTCGCCAGCCTGTAGTTTGGCTTGCATGTCTTTAATTTTGATGACGGCATCGTCATAGCTGATGCGTGGGAAGGGCGGAATCATCTTTTCAAGCTTGGCGGTATCGCGCCCCAAAACTTTTAGTTCATTGGCGTTTTGGGTCAACACGCTTTTGACAATATGCGCGATAAATTGTTCCTCAATTTCAAGCAATTGATCAAGATCGCAAAAGGCGATTTCGGGTTCAACCATCCAAAATTCGGTCAAATGGCGGCGGGTTTTGCTCTTTTCGGCACGAAAAGTGGGACCAAAACAATAAACTTTGCTAAATGAGAAGATATTAGCCTCGTTATACAGTTGGCCGGTTTGGGCCAAATAAGCCTTTTCGTCAAAATAATCGACTTCAAACAAATTGCTGGTGCCTTCGGCCGCCGATGGCGTGAGGATGGGTGTGCTCATCTCGACAAAACCGGCGTTGTCGAGCCATGAGCGAATGGCCCGCATGACGGTCGCCCGCACCCGCAACATGGCCCATTGTTTTGATGAGCGAATCCACAAATGACGATTGTCGAGCAAAAATTCGGCTCCGTGCTCTTTGGGTGAAATTGGGTAATCGGCGGCGCGTTGAATGACTTGCAAGCTGTTAGTATCGATCTCATAACCGCCCGGCACGCCCGGCGCACGCGGGTCGGCCTTGACCATGCCGGTAATAATGACAGACGATTCTTGGGTGATTTTGCTGGCGGCATCAAAGGTGGCTTCATCCACATTGCCTTTAAACACCACACATTGGCAAATACCGCTGCCATCGCGCAGTTGAATGAAATTGAGTTTGCCCTTGCCGGTGCGATGATAGACCCAGCCTTGCAGGGTGACGGTTTGTCCGATGTGTTCGGAGAGGTGATTGATTGATACGATTGCCATTGGGGTGAATTTTAGCGCTGAATCTGGGTAAGACTTCGATCTTGTTCCGCATCAACATTGTAATGAAAATTTGTGTTATCCGTCAATTGCTTCCACTTTCGCTTTTGTTTGTCACGGCTTGCGGCAGTGCAGCCACGCCTCAAGCCGCTCTGCCGCCCTCGCCAACCGTAGTGCAAGTACCCAGCACAGTTGTAGCCCCCAAACCAAGCGATACCCCACGACCAACTGATGTGCCTACTGTTGTCACCACAGTTGTGCCCAAACCTACCGCTATGCCTACCATTGCCGGGCCGACACGCATTGCGGGTGGCAATTTTTATGATCTCGTGCATAAAGGCCAAGGCACGGCTACCCTGAGCAAACAAAGCGATGGCAGCTTCGACCTTACCTTTAGCAATTTTAAGGTTGAGACTGGCCCCGACTTGTTCGTTTAT
Source organism: Thermoflexus hugenholtzii JAD2 (assembly GCA_945877855.1). Lineage (GTDB taxonomy): Bacteria > Chloroflexota > Anaerolineae > J036 > Brachytrichaceae > AQU-03. The sequence goes on from CAMDWA010000016.1 coordinate 26,021, forward strand.
TTAGTGCCAGCCGACAAAATCCCCAAAGTTGAGGGCAACCGTGCTTTGGTTCAAGAGGCACTTGATCTCGGCAAATTGCAAAAGATTGAAGGCGCACAAAGCTATAAAATAAAGGCTGGCACCGATTTGAGTAAATATAAATCAGTGGTTATTTGGTGTCGTCTTTTTGCCGTCACGTTTATCGCTGCGCCATTGGCGACGTAGCGGTTTAGTGGCATTTTTATATGTTGAACTTTGACACCATCGCTACGCGTACCCCGTTGCGAATTATTATTGGCGCGGGGGAGCAAAAATGGGTAGGTTGGGTGCCTACACATCAAGACCAGCTTGATTTATTGAAACCTGAAGATTGGGCGCTTCGTTTTCAAACCCGCCTTGCCGATGCTTTTTTGTGTGAACATGTCTGGGAACATTTGACTGAGGCTGAAGGTCGAAATGCCGCTTGCTTATGCTATCGTTATCTCAAGCCCGGTGGCTATTTGCGTTGCGCAGTCCCAGATGCTTATTTCCCAAACTCAGAGTATCAGCACATGGTGCAAGTTGGTGGGCCGGGGCCAAAAGACCATCCTGCCGCAGACCATAAAATGGTTTATGACTATAAATTATTGAGCGATGTTTTTGAGGTAGCTGGTTTTAAGGTCGATTTGCTCGAGTATTGCGATGAAAAGGGGCGATTTCACTATAATCAATGGTCGCCTGAAGATGGGCCAATTTACCGTTCGTTACGTTCTGACCATCGAAATGCCAATGGGCAATTAGGGTTTGTTTCGTTGATTATTGATGCGCACAAGCTTGCATAAACTTTAATTTTTATTATGCGTGTTTATCTTGATAATTGAAGTTTGTAACGACCTCTCGATGACCATCAGTGCTTGGTTTAGTTTATGAGGTGACAAAATGAGTGTATATATTCAACCTATGACTATATTGACCCAACGCGCAAAACATGCGCTTATTCAAGAATTGGGTGTTGTTGATACGATGCGTTTTTTAAATCAATTTAGGGCTGGTAGCGGAAACTATACACAAGAACGCCAACAATTATTTAAGGAATTATCAACGAAAGATATTATTGCTGATATTAAGGCACGCCGAACAAAACCAGCGTAGTCAGCTTAGATCGAAAAGCCATTAGCGCCAATAAAAGTGCCGCCAACCCCGCCACACCCAGCCCAATATAAAACGTAGCGGGGGCATAAAACACCACAACCTCATGGCTGCCTGCTGGAACCGACACAGCGCGCAATGCTGAATACGCTCGCATCACCTCGGCGGGTTGCCCATCGATAGTCGCCCGCCAGCCCGGATACCACAAATCGCCGATCACCAACACCCCAGCTTGCTCACTGGTGATCAGCAATGTGGTGGCCTGTGGCTGCCACGACTTGAGCGTGATTTTGGCGGGTGCGGCGGGCGTAATGTTGGGCAAATTGACAGGCTGCTGCAAAATGACGGTATCGAGCGGGTTGAAATTGGCATCCCGCATCGGGCCGATAGCGGCCTCGGGGGTGGGAACTAATAGTGTTTTATACACCACTCGATATCGCTCAAATGGCGTTTTTAGACATTTAATTTGCACAGCTTTGCCTTCAGCCGTCAACTCTGCAACGGTGTCGGCTTCAAACGGCAGTTCTGGCTCTTCTTTGCTTTTGCCAAAACAGCCAATGCCCATTAGCGCCCACAACCGTTCACCGGGCACTTGCGCCCGAAAGCGCACAAAATAATCAAGCGTTTGCACCATTTGCCCATGTAAATCTTCAATGCCAGCGATCAAGGTCCAATCGCCTTTAAGCAAGCCCCGCGAGTCGAGCCGATAAGGGGGCTTGGCGCGGGCCAATTTGGCGGGGTTAGTCAAATCGGTTTGGCTGAATGGCACGAGCTGGGCGATTTCGGCATAACGCGGGTTGTCGCGCCGCACCCAATGTGTTTGGTCGGCGGTTTGCCACGCAATTGAGCCAACATCGATCACCAACAACATCACCAAGCCCCACTGGGCCAGCTGAGGGCCAATGGGTGCAAATCGCAGCCACAGCAGCGCCGCCGTCCACATCAACCAAGGCCATGTGGCATTTGAAAGCAATACATGTAAGCGTGGGTGTTCACTGACAGGTTGCAAGCTGGTCCATAATCGCGCTGCGCCCAATAGCGCCGCCCACAAAATTGTTACCCATATCAACTTTGAAGATGTCGCAATTTTTAAGCCATCGGCTTTGCCAGCCCCTGTGCGCCAGCCCAACATCACAATCATGATGAGTGCCCACACGATCAAAATAACGGCGCGTTCTTGGTTGCGAAAAAGCGCAAATGCTGGTACTGCCCGATAAAGCAACGGGTAAACCGCACTGTTGCCGCCCAACGAGATCAATAGGCCAAATAATAGCAACCCCCACCAAAACCGCATTCGCGGTGGGCGGGTGGGGGTTGGTTGATGGGGTTGTGGCTGGCGACGTGGCCGGATTGCCCCAACGGCAATAAGCAGCAGCGTCACACTGCCCACATATAACGGCGACCATAAGGTTAAACGCGGGTAGATTACCCCCCACAAATCTTGCACCTCAAAGCCGCCGGCATATTGGGCAAATGACCATTGGGCGCGTTCGGCATAGGGCATCAGTTCGATCGCTGGCAATAACAGCGGGGCGGCTAAGGCTGTGCCAAAAGCCAAAGCGACCCCAGTTCGTGCCAAACTGCGCCCCCAGTGTGCCCCAAAATGGGCTTGCGAAACAACATTCACCAGCACAATGATGCCGATATAGAGGCTAATTTGAGGCATGCCACCCAGCAACGACATGGCCCATGCACCCGCCGCGAGGGTAAGCCCACGCAGGCGCAGGTGGGTATTGGTCACCTCGTCGTCACTTAGCCAATAATCTAATCCCAACAATAGCCAAGGCAACCAAGCCGCGCTAGCCAATAGCGGAAACTGTTGTATGAGATAGCCAGTTAAATAGCCGCCCAAGCCCCAAGCAACGGCCCCAAACACACCCGCCGCGCGGTTTTGGCTGAGCCGCTTAAAATAAAAATAAGCGCCCCAAGCTGTGATTACAAGATGGGCGACGACTTCGGTGGCATAACTGGTATAGGTGTATTCACGGTTAAAGTGTAATAGGGCGCTGAGCCAGCGGATGGGATAAAGCGCTTGGGTTTGTAATTGGGCGGCAAAGGGTTGCCCGCCCAACACATAGGGCGACCACAGCGCAAGTTGGCCTTGCCAAAATTGTGACACCCCATACCAAGCTGCTGGGTAAAAAAATGAGGTGGTGTCGCCCGGGGCCAAAAATGCTTGGTCAATCTCGCGGCTGGCCCACAACGGCCAATGCAATAACATGATTAATCCAGCCAGACCGGCGCAAATAATTAGGTCGATCCAGAATGAATTTTTCCAATGGTTTTCGGGGCGGCTAATCGTCATGCACTGTCGATTCTACAGACATCTTGTAGCCAGCCTATAATTCGGGTAATCAGAGTGTTGGGTGCGGGGTGATCAGCGCTGAGTTTCAGAGTTGGCCTTTATTTAACTCGCATCCGCATTCCTAAAAATTAGGAGACTATAAAACAAATGGCACATACATTACCCGCGCTCACTTACGCAACCGATGCGTTAGAGCCACATTTCGACAAAATGACGATGGAAATTCATCACGGCAAGCATCATCAAACCTATGTCACCAACTTGAATAATGCGTTGGCGGCCTATCCTGATTTGCAAGGCAAAACCGCCGAAGAGCTGATTAAAGATTTGAATGCCGTCCCAGAGGCGATTCGCACCGCAGTGCGCAATAATGCCGGTGGTCATGTTAACCATAGCATGTTTTGGCAACAAATTGCGCCCAGCAAAAACCGCTTAAGCGGTGCACTCAAGGCCGATATTGAAGCCACTTGGGGATCGGTCGATGCATTTAAGGATGCATTTGAGAAGGGCGGCTTGGGCCGCTTTGGCTCAGGCTGGGTGTGGCTGGTGAAGAAGGATGGCAAACTTGCCATTACCTCAACCGCAAACCAAGATAACCCAATGATGGAAGGTGCAACCCCTATTGTTGGCTGTGATGTTTGGGAACATGCTTATTACCTAAAATATCAGAACAAACGCGCCGATTATTTGAAGGCATTTTGGAGCGTGATTGACTGGAACGATGCCGAAGCCCGCTATGCGGCGTAAGCCTCAAAAAATGGGGAAGTAAAACAAATTTTTGTCGAAAATCACGATATGACCTTTGATGGCGTGGGCTTTACCCACACTGTCAAAGATCATACCGTGATTTTGACATCACATCTTTAAGATTTGCCCTAAAGTATCGAGAAAATACTGCCAGTAAGCTGACAAGTTAACATTGGTTAACTATGACAAATGACCCTAGACAATATGACGGTTCTGGGGTATAACTGGCGGCTAGAAAATGAGATCGGATGCGATGATAATCGACGAAGGCTGATCTTTTATAATTTAACTAACAAAAGACAAGGAGAATACTTATAAAATGGCGCATGTTATTACCGCTCTTTGCTTGCGCGACGGCGCATGTGTGGACGTTTGTCCGGTAGAATGTATTATTAAGGGAATGCCCGAAGCCGAGTGGCCTTGGTTTTTCATCGACCCAGGTGTTTGTATTGACTGTGGCGCTTGTGTCCCAGAATGCCCCTACGAGGCAATTTTTCCAGAGAGTGAAATCCCCGAGGCCTATACAATGAAGGCTGGCCAAGGTTTGCAACCCTTTGGTGCTGAACGCATTACTGCCGAAGGCGGTGAAGTGGTGAACTTGGTCGATGCAATTGCGATTCCCGGATCTGCTTTCTCTGAGGTATCCGCAACCGCAATTAATGCTGCGTTTTATACTGAAGGGCCGGGCTACGGTGCCAAGAACATGGAAGGCTATTAGACCAACACTGATTATTAGTGTTTAGATCTATTACAACAAAAACACCCCCTTTGGGTTATTAACCCTGAGGGGGTGTTTTTTATATAATGCCAATAGGCTAAGATTTTCGCCAATCTCACTATCGGTTCATCAAGCATAGCTTGATGAACCGATAGTGAGATTGGCAGCATTGCCTCAACTTTGCCCGTGCGAGCTAAATTGATCTTTAAAATGTATTATGCAAAAAATGATTTGTGAGGCCAGCCGCGCCATTGGTGTCGATTTGACTGAAGGTCAGGCCCAACAATTTGCGCGTTATGCCGAGTTGCTTATTGAATGGAATCAGAAATTTAATCTTACGGCCATCACCAATATTGAGGGTATCGCCACCAAGCATTTTGCAGATTCGTTGACATTGGTGCCGGTTTTAAATGGCTTAATTGCCGATTTGCAGCAAAATCACCAATTTGAGGTTCAGCAGGTGCTTGACCTCGGCACAGGTGCGGGGTTTCCGGGGTTGCCCATCAAGATCGTATTGCCCAATTTAAAGGTGACTTTGATGGACAGCACTGGCAAAAAAGTGATGTTTTGCCAAACGGTGATCGACGATTTAAAGTTAAGCGGCATTCGTGCGCTGAACGGGCGGGCTGAAGAAGCTGCACATGACCCATTACACCGAGAGAAATATGACTTGGTGGTGGCGCGTGCGGTTGCGCCGTTGGTTACATTGGTCGAGTATTTATTGCCTTTTGTGCGGGTCGGTGGTTTGTGTGTTGCCATGAAAGGCAGCGATTCCGAGGCGGAATTGGCGCAGGCGCAAGGCGCAATCAGCAAGCTTGGCGGGTCTGTCGCTGCTTTGCATCCCATTCAATTGCCCAACAGTAACGACAAACGGGCATTAATTGACATTCACAAAATTGCCAATGTCAAACCTCAATACCCTCGGCAAGGCGGCGCTCCGCGCAATAAACCGCTTAAATAGGAATTACGAATTACGAATTACAAATTACGAATGGTTAACCCATAACTCATCATTCGTAATTTGTAATTCTCTTTATCCGTTTCTCATGTATTTTGTATTTGATACTCACCTGATCGATTACAATCTTTATCAGAAGAGGAGTCATTCATGGCGATTGTGAACAAAACGCGCGAACCAGCGCGTCTACCCGAAGTGTCTGCAAAAAAGAGAAAGATTGATATTCCGTATAACCGCCCCGCAAAGCGGATAAAGCGTGCAATTGCAAACTTTATTAAGATAGCAATCGTTCTTAGTATTCTTATTGGTCTCATTTCGTTTGCCAGCATCGACGATGTATCGTTGAATTTAGTGCTTACCGGCATTACCACCGCATTTGGTGTTATTGTTCAAATATTAGCCATTTTGGCGAGTATTGTGTTGCAATTTGGCTTAATTTTTTGGTTTTTGGGTCGCCCCAAGGTCGAAATTATTAAACCCGGTGATGATACAAGTGTGACATTCGATGATTATTGGGGGCAGCCCCAATTGGTGAAATTGGTAAAGCAGTGGATGTATTTGTTGCGCGACCGCAAAGATTTTGAAAAAATGGGCGGTAAATACATCAGCGGGTTGTTATTGCATGGCCCCCCGGGTACTGGCAAAACCATGTTAGCCAAAGCCATTGCTGGTGAATCGGGCATGGCGTTTATCAGCGCCGAAGGCACTAGCTTTACTGGCATGTTTTTTGGCATGGATATTTTGAAGGTGCTGCGTTTTGCATCATGGGCACGTGGTTTAGCCAAACAATATGGCGCTTGTGTGGCCTATATTGACGAAATTGACGCGATTGGCTCAAACCGTGGTGGGGTGCGGGGCGGCAATGGCGGACAATTGGGCATGACTGGCGGTGGTATGGGCATGGGCATGATGGGCATGATGGCACTCAGCACGTTGCTCAGCCAAATGGATGGCATGAATTCTCCGTCGCGAGGCGAAAAATTTAAAACACGCCTCTGGCGCATGTTTGGCAAGAAATATGTCGTAAAACGTGATTGGCATATTATGTGGATGGGTAGTACTAACCGACCTGATGTGCTTGACCCTGCCTTAACCCGTTCGGGTCGTTTAGATACCAAAATTTCGGTGGAGGCCCCTGACCGCGCCAGCCGCCGTCTCATCATTGAAGGCTATTTGAAAAAGATTAAACATGATGATTCGGTTGATCTTGAAGCAATTGTGGCTGATACCAATGGCCTGACCCCCGCCGATATTGCAGGTGCAATCACCAAAGATTCGGTGCGTATTGCATTTTTTGATGGCCGCAAGTTGGTATCGCAAAAAGACATTGACAAAGCTTTTATGGAACAACAAAGCGGTATGGAGATGCCCATTGAAGAAATGGATCCGCATCAACGCCGCGTGTTGGCCTATCATGAAGCTGGACACGCCGTCGCACAATATTACATGATGCCCGAACAAAAAATTGTGCGGGTGACGATTGTGCGTTTATCGACCGGCAGCCAAGGCCATATGCAACCCATTGACACAGTGGAGCAGCACATTACCCCTGTCACACGTTTAGCGTATGACATCATTGTGTTTTTTGCGGGTCGTGTATCCGAGCGCATTTACAGCGGCGAAACCTATCAAAGCGTTGGCGGTGACTTTCCCGGCATTCGCTATATGATGTGGCGTTTGGTCGAAAATGGCTTCTTTGGCCCACCATTAGGGGGCGGCGAAGGCGGCCCAATGGGCAATAGCTATGGGCAATATTTGCGTGGTGAAGACCCAACCCTGAAGAAATATTGGTTAATGATGGAAGATGCCACCGAAAAATTAATGCGCAAGCACTGGCGCGAGGTGACAGCCATCGCCGAAGCCTTGTTGGTGCATAGCACCCTGAGCGGCAAAGAGGCGGTTACCATTATCGAAGAAAATCAAAGCCCAGATTCACTCACCGACGACATTATTCCAAAGACCTTGGCCGCTATCCGTGCCCAAGCTTTGGCCGAGATTCGCAACGGCTCGATGAATGGGCATCATAATGGTCATGGGCATCACAACGGTCACTTAAATGGGCATGTGACGGGACGGGTTATCGAGGCCCCTAGCAAGTCTGAGTCACCAGTCTCTCAAACACAACCATCGCAACCACAAAAACCCAAAGACGAGGTAATTGTGATCAACGGCGATAGCAATGGCAGCGGGCATAAGCCGCCCGAAGTTGTTGAAGACAATGGCGGTCGTTATAGCCCTCAACAGGTAAACGATTAAATTGAAGCAATAAAAAAGGTGCGCTTTCGGCGCACCTTTTTTGTTGCTATACCCAGAAAGGGTAAAAATTGAGAAAATGTCGATTTCACTATCCCTCCGCAAGCGGTAGCTTGCGGAGGGATAGTGAAATCGGCGAAAATCATATTTTTATGCCTTTCTTACAATAACGTTTCAAGCCGATCTACGAAGCTTGATAGCACGCCAAAAGCCGCATCAAGCGGGTCGGGGCTGCTCATGTCGATGCCCGCCAACTTGAGCGCATCAAGTGGGTGCATGGCCCCACCGGCCTTTAAGAAGGTAAGATAGTTTTGCACGGCTTGCGCCCGCGCTGCTTCATTTGCTGGCATGGCCAATATGTTAGCCGCCAAAGCGTTGGCGGCGGCGATACCAGAGGCATATTGAAAGACATAAAAATCTGAATACAGATGGTTAAATTGCGCCCACGTAATGCCTTCACGCGAATTATCCATTTGCCACGCCGGGCCATAGCCACTGGCAAATAATTCAGCCAATTTTGCGCCCATCGAATCGGCCATGAGCGCTTTGCGTTGCTCAATTTGCTGATGCGCCCAATGTTCCCATTGCGACAAAATCGGCATGAGGAACAAATAACGATGAAAATTGCGCATTGCTTCTTCGATCAAGGCAATTTGGAAGCTGCGATCATTGCGGGTTTCGGGTAGATATTGCAAATAAGCCCGCACCATCGCCTGATTGAAATTTGAGGCGACTTCGGCGGCAAAGAGGGTGTAGCGATGCAAGATAAAGGGTTGCGCTTGTTTTGATAAGGTGCTGTGCATCGAATGGCCTAATTCGTGCGCCAATGTGCTCATGCTCATCAAGCCGTTATTGGCATGATAGCTCATCAAAATATAGCTTTTGGTGCCATAAGTGCCGCTCGAATAAGCCCCTTGGCGTTTGCCACGATTCGGGTATTTATCGACCCAACGCTCGTGTGTTAAGCCAGCACGGGTGACATTGACATAATCTTCGCCAAGCGGGGCCATGCCAGCGCAAATCCAATCAACGGCTTGCTCATAGGGCACGGTGATCTCATCACAGAGCGGCGCAAAAATATCACAGGCCTCTAGCTTGTCTAGTTTCAGGGCGCGGCGGCGCAGTTCCCAATAGCGATGCCAAATGGGCAAATGGCGATTGCAAGCATCGATGACATTGTGATAAACCGGCACTGGCACATTGTTTGGGTGCAAGGCCATTGTTAATGAATCGGCATAACGGCGGGCACGGGCAATAAATACGGTTTTTTGCACCTTGCCGCCATAAATGGCTGCCGATGTGTTTTTGGTGCTGAGAAAAGCATCGGCATATTGGTTAAATGCGCTACGGCGCAATTCGCGGTCGGCGCTTTGCAATAGCTCGCTAATGTTGCCTTGGCCGATCTCGACTTGAGCGCCATCACTGCCTTTGGCAAAGCCAAATTTTAGGTCGGTGTTTGCCAATACGCCATAAGCGGTGGCGGGTGCGTTAAATGGCTCATTGGCCTGTGCCAATAATTCTTCGACTTCGGATGAGCGCACATGGGCTTTTTGACGCAATAGATTATTAAAATAATGGGCGTAATTTTTTAGCGCTGGGCGCTCATTCATAAATTGCGCCAAGGTGTCGGCACTCATCGCTAATAATTCTGGGTCGGCAAATGACATGGCTGCCCGCATCCGCACCGCCAAGCTCATGCTACGGGCTTTTATGGCGGCATTGGCTTGGTTTCCCGTATCGCCATCCGATAATAAATTGGCATAAACGACCAATTGGCTAACGGCAGGCACAATCCGTTCCACTTCGTTAATCCAGCGCAACAGCGTTTCAGCATCTTGCGTTAATTTGCCTTTAAATGCGCTTAAATTTGGCAATTCGGCTTCGGCAAGTTGATAGCACTGTTCCCAAACATCAAGGCTGGCAAACATACTGCTAAGATCCCATGTATCTTGTTGATTGATTTCATCGCGGTGCGGTAGCGTGGTGGTGCTCATTTTGTGTTAATTGCTTTTGGTATCTTCTCAATAATTGGGCGTCCCCAAAAGATGTAATGCCTAACTCATTATCACTTCTTGTTCGGAGGGGGCTGGCCCCTTCCGAACAAGAAGTGCTGATGAGTTAGACGAGAATTTACTTAAATTGTTAATAGCGATAATTCTACTCGCGTAATTGAAAAATAATATGAAAACACTTTGGATTTTATGAAAATACGTGACTTATTTAACGCTGCTGCACAAGATTATGATCGCCAACGCCCGACCCTCGTGCCGTGTTTTGATGATTTGTATGGCATTGCGCTCGATCTCGTGCCTTTTGCACAAGATGCGCCGATTCGGGTGCTTGATTTGGGCGCTGGTACGGGGTTGCTGGCTGGCATGATCGCGGCGGCTTACCCGAATGCCCAGCTTACTTTAATCGATGTTGCGCCAGCCATGTTGGCACAAGCCCAACAGCGCTTTGAGCGTTTGGCACGCCCCGCCACATTCATCACCGCCGATTATGTGAGTGTGCCGATTGTTGGGCAATTTGACTTAATTGTTTCGGCATTGGCGTTGCATCATACGCCAGCGGCCCAATTGCCCGGCGTATTTGCCAATATTTATGCGGCGTTGGCGGCGGGCGGGCGCTTTATCAATATAGACCAAGCGTTGGGTAGCACAGCGGCGAATGAGGCGCGGCTGGAGCAGACTTGGCAGGCGCAGGTGCGGGCCAAAGGCGCAACTGAAGCGATGCTGGCCGCCGCCATCGAGCGTATGACACTTGATCGCACTGCCACTTTGCTTGATCAGTTGCGCTGGTTAAACGAAGTGGGGTTTGTTGATGTTGAATGTTGGTATCGTCATTATCGCTTTTGTGTGTTTTCAGGCGATGTTGTAAATCAGATTGACAGTTGTTAGTATGTTAATTGTGAGCTTTAGGGTTTCCCAAAGCCAAAGCCCTTTACGATTGTTGCTGCTGTTGATTTTAGGCTGACGCTGGTTGAGCTGGCGTGCGGCAACAATTCGGCTTGCTGCAACGCCGCCAAAAAATCTTGGGGCGAGGTGTAATCGCGCTGCAAACGGGTGCGGCTAATGCCCGTCTCTTTCAGCGAGTGGGCATCGCTACAGCAAATCATCGGCTTGCCCAATTCTTCGGCAAACAAGTGGGCGAGGTCGTTTTTGCTTTTGTCGTAGGTGCGGGCATTAAACACCTCAATAAAGTCAATACGGTCGGCGATGCGCAATAAATTGTTGCGGCCCAACCCGCTGCGGCGCGGGTCAAACGGGTGTGACGGCCCAATGATGCCCCCCTGATCATGCACGCGGTCACAGGCTTCTTCTGGCGATAAATAAGGCGGTATTAATTCATTGAGGAAATAGCATAACAATTCGCCTTGTGTGGTCATCACTTCTTCACCCACGATTACCAAATCGGGCGCCATTTTGTGCGCTAATAACGCGCCCTCAATTTCGCTATGGTCTGTAATAGCGATGCGATCGATGCCAATTTTGCGACAATGCGCAATTACATCGGCTAGCTTACTTAAGCTATCGGGTGAATAACGGGTGTGGCTATGAAGTTCGAGATCAAGCATAAAAAAGTGCTAAGTGCTAAGTAGAAAGTGCTGAGTAATGAGTGTTGAGTAAACCTTTGATCCTTAGCACTTAGCACTTTAAACTTGCTACTTAATAAAGGCGGCTTCACGTTGGGCGAAAATGTCGGCAACTCGTTCACGGTGATGATACATCAGTTCGAGCTTTGCGGACTCATCGGCATTAAAATAGCCATATTCGGTCACTTCATTACTCAAACCAGCCTGACCGCCAATAATTTCAACCTCAAATAACATTGCCACAATTTGGGCTTTGTTGCCGTCACGATATTCAACCAATACATGTGGGGTGGTATAAATACCAATCAGCCGTTTGGCCTTGACCATCAGGCCTGTTTCTTCCCAGACCTCACGTTCACAACATTCGGCTGCGGTTTCGCCCGCGTCCATGCCGCCACCCGGCAAGCACCATAAGCCGTTGTCACTGCGCCGAGTTAACAAGATTTTGTCGCGGGTTGGGTTAAATATGGCAGCCGTGCAGCCTACTCTCAGCCGAGCTTGTTTTGCTACGCGGTCACCAGTCACAATCTTTGCCATTTAATTTAAAACATCATACCCCAAGCCTAAAAGAATGAGTGAATGAGTGAATGAACGAATGAGTGAATGGAAACTCTTAAGTTTACACATTCGCTCATTCACTCATTCTTTTAACACCACATAAAAAAAGTCACGGCTATAGGCCCCTAAAAAGCGGTTTGGGTCTTGGTTTTTCATGCCATCAAACAAGGGTTCGGGGGTGAGCTTGCCGCCGGTATCACGCACAGCGGTGAAATGCACCCAATAATTATTGATGTCAAGCTGCATGGCATCATCGGCCCCTGCCGCCAGCAATGCCTCGGCCATTGTCGGCAACACTACGCCATCGCCAGCAGCATAATAAAGCACGGTGTTATCTTTATTAATGCCCAATGCTGAGCGCCACACCGCCACAGTGCCATCGAGCGCCGCCCCCCAATTGGCCGCCGTCATCTCATTGGTCAATGGGTTTATTTTGCCATTTTCGAGAATGGGCGGGCCATTTTGCCGCCATGCCATGTAATCAGCCGAGGTTTTGATGTCGCGGCCCCATGCCCCAATTTGCACTGCGCCATCTTTTTGCAAAGCAACAGTGGCAAACCCATCACGCGGGGGCAACATCACTGTATTGCTAATCATAACCCCAAAATTGCCATGTTGCGACTTAAAACCGCCGTTAAAGGCTGCCAACAAGCGTTTGATTTTGGCATCTTCGCTGGGAATGCGCCCAGTGCGATTAAGACGTGTATTGGAAATAGGTAAGGTGGCGCGGGGTTCATCAAACCCCAGCAAAAAATTGAGCTTGCTTTGCCGCAAATCAAATGCCACAATCCCAACCGAAACATAAGGCCGTTTGAGATCGGGTGATACGAACGTGCGATAAGCGATGGTATTCCCCTTGCTGTCTTTTAAATAAGACCCCCATTCACCTTCGCCGGCCTTTTTAGTAAATGCTTTGATGTTTTGAGGTTTCCAAGGTGGGGTAGGGGTGGATTGAGCGATTGACGTTGGTGGCGGTGTGGCATCTGCCACCACAACGGTTGTTGGCGTTGGGGTGCTAACAATCGTGGGTTGGCTGGTATCGGCTGGCTGAACAATGACGTTGGGTGTCGGTGAAGTTAATTGCCAAGGCGCTTCGGCTTGTTTTAACCCTAAAAGATAACGCTCTTGGTTTACTTTGTCGAGTGTGTTGTAAACAACCGCCTCTAAATCAGCCACAAATTGATCGCCAAAAACGCGCCGTAGCACGTCGGCCCCACGCGCCCCTAATTTGGGAAGTGACTTGGCCGTAGCGTTCGTATTATTTTGAGGCGTACCAAGCAATAGTAATATAAATAGAGACGCTAAAAAGTAGCGGAATGCCCATTTTGCTGATATTGATTTTTTTTCCACGATGCTGAAACATTCACCCCTATCGCAAATTATAAATGGCGCACCTTAAAATCGTTAAATAAAGGAGCGCTGTCATCTCTGACGGCGCTCCTGCCAGAAAGTAAAAATCGGGTTTCTGAAAGAAACCCGATTTTTTAACCCACCAATTGCCGCGCGGCTTGCACAGACTGTGCGTGACCATCACAATATAACGCGATAGCCAATAGCCCCACCAACACATCTTCGCCGCTTTCGGCGAGACGGGCGGGCAAGGCCAATTGTTGGCAGATCAGTCGTCGCAGCAAGGCCGATTGTAAGGCCAAGCCACCCGAAAAAACGATGCGCTGCCAATTGCGCTGTGGCGAAAGTTTGACGGCAAAAGCTGCATAATTTTGGGCCATGTGCGCAAACGCTGCATGAAAAAGATGCCCAACACTTAGGTTATCTTCGCGAATATGTGAAATTGCACCTTGGCTGCCAGTTGCCCCAGCAAAAAATGACAAATCGACCGTCAAATCGGTGTTATCAACAGCCTCGGCCAACCGTAGCGCGTTGTCCCAAGCATGGGGCAGGGTTTGGCCTTCGGCGTGGGCCAATTCGCTGAGCAAACGCATGAGCGCATTGAGCGAGCGCCCTGCTGGAATGTGAATATTGGTGATGAGATGACCGCCATCATAATAGGGGCGGGTTTGAAAATCGCCATACACACGGGGTTTCGACAGCACACTGACTTGTGAGCCAGTGCTGATATTGACGGATAACTCGCCGGGTTGCAAGTTTGCGCCCAATAAGGCACATTGTTGATCAGAGATGGGGGGGTAACAATGAATTGGGTTTGCGTTCCCAAAATGTGGGGCGATGATGCCTATGATTTGGTTGCGGGCGGCAATGGGTGGCAACACCAATTCCCCCAACCCTAATTTGGCTAAAATGGTGCGATGCCAATCGCCGGTTTCGATATTAAGCATCGATGAGGCCGCCGCATGAGTGAGGTCGGTGGCAGGGGCGCTGCCGGTTAATTGCCATAACACCCAATCGGGCAGGGCGCAAAAATGCGCGCCGGGTGGTAATTTGCCCTGTTGCGCCAACCAATATAACACGCTGATAGGGCGGCTGGCCCATAGATCATTGCCCAAGGCTTGGCGCTCTTGCGCGTTGAGTTGCGCCATCATGTGCGAAAACGCATCGCTGGTTGTTGCAGGCTGAGATGGGTTGGGTTGGGGGGTGAGCGCCCGTTGATCTTGCCAAGTGATGACATTGGTTAGCGGTGTGCCGTTGGCATCGGTGAGCAAAAAACCATGCATTTGGCTGCACATGAGCAACCCAGTGCAATCGGGGGCTTGGAGTAATAAATCGCTTAATACGGCGCGGGTTTCTGCCAAAATTTGGGCCGGATCAACCTCAAAATGCAGGCGCGGTAAGGCTGGAATGGGGTCGGGAAATGGACGGCGTAACATCGTCCCAATCCGTTTATGTTCAAGGTCTAAAACCGCTGCCTTGATTGAAGTGCTGCCGAGATCAATGCCAAGAAAATTCATAATATCAACTACCTACTGCCTCGTCGTGCCAGCAAACCGCCAATCATGCCCATCAGGCCGCCGAGGAAGATGCCAAAAATGAAGTAGCCAAAGAGATAGCTTATTTCGCCAGCGCGAAAATAATCGAGGTTGGGGATAACATTATTGGCCGCCAACATATTTACTTGCGGCTGAGTAAGCGCCCCCACCCGCCGCGCCACTTCTGCCGCATCGAGATTGAACCATCGTTGGGCGGCGGCAATTATAAAAGGAATGGCGTAGGCGAAACCGACGATCATGCCAGCGGTGCGGCCTGTGCTGCCAGCCGATGCTGGGTGAATGGTTAAAATTGTGCGTGCACAAATGTACCCCGCCCAAGCTGTCAATAGCACCATGAGGCCACAATGCAATTGAATAAATTCAAAAGAGAGTGTAAGTGCCAACGCCCCAAGCACAAACCCAATAATGGCAATGGGCCAAGCGCGATTTCGCCCCACTTTTTCGGCAGTGACTTCGGCGCTTGTTCGTTGTTTTTTCATGCGTCCCGACCTTATTCCGTTTTTCGCGCTTTATACATTTGGGCGGCAATGGCCCCACCGATGGTGGCAAAGGCCACGCCAAACATCGGCAACCCTGCGCCACAGCACACCAATTGCACCGCCACTGCAAACGGGTAAATTGACTCGATGCTCATGCCATTTTGCTGCAACATCGCCCATTGTTCGGCGCTGTAGGCCCGCTGCGCCATTTCTTGGGTGGCCTCGATCACCATTTTTTGGGTGGTGGGGTCGAGCGCTTGTATGAGTGAAATAACCACCATGACCAAGCTGGCAACCAACCCTGCCAACAGGCCGCTAATTGCACCGGTGCGGGCAGCGGGTGTGGCTTGATAGTCGCCAGAATCGCGCACGGCGTAAAAACCGACGGCAAATAACCCAGCAATAATGATAAGTGACCCCATCGCAGCGAGGCCGGGGTCTGCTGTTAGGCGCGAGGCGGCAATCGCAAGGCCGATCACGGCCCCGCCGATCAGCCCCACCCGCAACGCTGCGCGGCTGCCGGTGCTGGGTTCTTGGGTTTGAGTTGTGTTTTTCATCTAAATTACAGAAGTGTAAAGCGCAAAGTAAAAAGTGCAAAGTAGAAAGTGCTAAGTGTATAGTGCAAAGTAAAGAAAATCAATACTTTTTACTTTCAACTTTGCACTTTGCACTTTCTACTTTGCACTTCCTTCCACTTTCAACTTCTCCTAACGGCCTTAATAAATAAATCATCAATCGCGTCGGCGAGTTGTTGTAAGGTGGCGACTTCATGAACAGCATCGCATAATGGGGCATAAGCGTGCATATCGCTGTCGCCGGTTCCCCACAAATACGTTGGTTCGGGTGTCATCCAAATCACCCGCCGAGCGCGTAATTTTAACTGCTGCACCAAATCGGTGCGCGGGTCATTAAAGTTATTGCGGCCATCCCCCACAAAAATAAGTGTGGTGCGATGGTCAACTGCATCGGCGTGATCACGGCATAGCGTGTTGAGACAATGCCCAAGATCGGTGCTATAGCTGCCGGGTGGCAAAATTTTCAACACAATCGGCACCGCCTTTTCGGGGCGATGCTCATTAAAAATCATGCTCACATCTTCAAGCTCGCCAATAAAGGCAAACGAGCGGGCCTTGCTCACCTGATCTTGCATTTCATACATCAGCAACAGCATAAATTCGGCCACCGGGCGCATCGAGGTTGACACATCGACCACTACCGTGAGCTTGGGTTTGAGCACGCGGCGCTTATGTTTTAACTCGAGCGGCACGCCGCCATAACGCTGATTAAAACGAATGGTGCTGCGCACATCCATCTTAATGCGATTGGCTTTGCGCATTCGCAAGGCCGCCCGCGAGCGCAAGCGCGAAACCAATCGCCGCACGTGGGCGCGTAGCTCATCTTTTTCGGCATCGCTCAACGACGACAAAGGTCGGTCCATCAAATCATCGACCCGCTCGCGTTTTTTATATTCTTCGGGCTTGCGGTTCATGCTTTGCCCAACATAGCGCCGCACTTGCTCACGCATGGCTTCGGCATTGCCTTGCACCGTTTCACGCACTTCTTGCCGCCCTTCGGCATCCATGCCTTGCTCTTTTAGCTGTTTCAATAGGGCTTCGAGTGCGGCTTTTAGTTGCTCTGGTGTCAATTGCATTTGGCGCATCATGCGGTCGGCCAGCCATTGCTGAATTTGCTCGCTGCCGCGCATTTGGCGCGAGATACCGGCTTGTTTGGCATATTGGTCAAGCTGCTGTTTGCTTGGCATCTCGCCTTTCGCCAACATCTCCATGATCTCGCGCAGTTGCTGACGCAATTCATTAATGGCATCCATCAACTGCTGCATCTGCTCGTCATTCAAGCCTTGCGGCGGCATCAATGGGGGGCCATCGCTGCCAAAATAGTCGGGAAATAAACGCTCAAAGGTCTCGACATCACTCTTGTCTTTGACCAAGGTGCTGCGAATCGCCATTTTAAACATCTCGCGGTCAAGAATGCCGATCTCTTGAATAGCGCGGATCGAGTCAGCCGACTCAGCCAGCGAAACGCGCGCGCCATTGGCACGTAATGCGCTTACAAATTCGACCATTCGCTTGTCCATAAAACCCCCTTTTTTGAAAGGATGAAGGATAAAGGATGAAGGATGGGCTTTGCATCCTTCATCCTTTATCCTTCATCCTTTTTTACAATGTTAGCACATCGAGATGATTGACTGTTTACAATGGGGTCTATGCTTTTGGCCCAATCTCAGATCAGCGAGCAATATCGTAATAGCCATAATTTAGATGCCCGCATCGCCCTGCACGATCGGTTTAGCACCAACAAATATGATTGGATGCGCTGGGTGTTCGATCATATGCTCGCGGCCCCAGCCGTCAGCCGTGTGCTCGAAATTGGCTGCGGCACAGGTCAATTGTGGAAGAACAACCTTGACCGCATCCCATCACACTGGGCGATCACGTTAAGCGATGCCTCGGCAGGCATGATTGAAACCGCCCGCACCAATCTTGCCGCGACATCTTTTGCCGCCGCATCGTTTGCGGCTCAAGTGCAATTTCGGCAGTTCGATGCCGATCACGTGCCCTTCGATACCGCCAGTTTCGATCTTGTCATCGCCAACCACATGCTCTACCATGTGCCAAATATCGATAACGCCCTGGGTGAATTGCGGCGTGTGCTTAAACCGGGCGGGCAGCTATTTGCCGCCACCAACGGCCCAAACCACATGCGCGAATTAGACGAATTGTTAGTCGGGTTTGACCCCGCCCTAAAATTGCAAGCCGTCACCGATCAGTTTCGGCTCGACAATGGCGCGTCCCAACTGCAAAAGCACTTTGCGCAAGTGTCGCTGCAACGCTATGAGAGCAACCTCGTCGTCACCGAGCCAGCGCCCTTGTTGGCCTATGTCTACTCCATGATTCGCGCCTTCATCATCGCCGAGCGTTGGGCAGCCTTCGAGGCCTATGTTCACGCCAAATTTGCCGAGCGCGGTAGCACGCTTTTTATTCAAAAAGAGACGGGGTTGTTTGTGGCGAAAAACTAGATGCCTATATCTTGATAGGGAAAAAATTGAGGTGGAGCAAGCGTAGCATCATACTTCCTTCTCATCCAAATATCACAAGACGCATATCCAAAATTAACCAATCGCTTCTGTAAAGTCTTGTCAAGACTTTTTAGCCTTGTTGGCACTTGAGACAATTTTTGCGTCTTGATATAAGGACATTTTAACGACCCTTCTAGTTTTTGACTTTCTTCTTCTAAATTATCATTCATTCGCCAATATGCACCTTTACGTTGACCTTCTTCATATGAAGTAATTAGCTCAACCCGACGACGATTTCTTACTTGATTATCAAGCAAATTCAAAACACGCAACATTTGCTGTAATCGTGAAATAGACGCTTCCGCAGTAGTTGCCATTCCGCCATCACTCACAAAAACCGTTTTATATTTTGTCGCAGGCTGGAATCCTAAGTTGTCATATACTCCGCCATCGGTTAATAACACATTTTCCCGATATTCAACTTCTTTTAAATTGCTTTTACAGTAGTTTAGGCTAAAAAAAATTTAACAAAACGACCCCAGTAAGTGGCAAATAAAGCCCACTTCGAAGCCAAGGCAAGCAGAAGCGAGCGTGAAAGAAACCTCTCACCCTTAAATAAAACTATTTCGCCTCAAACCAACCCTAAATGCCTATAATTTCACGCCTTAGGCGGTTGTTGCTAACGATGGGTCACGTTTTGCCAGCCGTGCAGCAGCCAAATGCGCCGTTACC
>CAMDWA010000017.1 GCA_945877855.1 Thermoflexus hugenholtzii JAD2
TTTAAACTTAAGCCTGCTACCCCTTGGTGTGATCAACCTATTGGTAAAGCTAAGCTTAATTCAGCATTACGACAATCTTCTGCAAAATAATGACCCGCACCCGATCCCTACCGGCTGACAACCATTTCCACAATTCCCTGTAAAATTTCCCCCACATGAGTCAAAATCGAATTGTGGTGAAAGTAGGAACCAGCACCCTGACCGATGGCACCCACCGCCTGAACCGCCGCCGAATGTTGGAATTGGCGCAACAAATGGTGCAATTGCGCGAACAAGGGCACGAGGTGGTCTTGGTTTCATCGGGCGCAATGGCCGCCGGGCGCGAACACTTGGGCGTAACCCCAGCCCAACGCCCCAAAAAGGCGGCGGCGCTGATGCCCTATAAACAAATGTTGGCCGCTGTCGGTCAAAGCCGCCTGATGATGGCATGGGAACAGGTATTTGGCATGTTTGAGGTAAAAGTAGCCCAAGTATTGCTCACCCGCGCCGATTTGAGTGACCGCCATCGCTATCTAAATGCGCGTGAGGCCCTATTGGCAATTTTGGCGCATGGCATTGTGCCCATTGTGAATGAAAATGACGCGGTGGTGACCGAAGAAATTCGGGTGGGCGATAACGACAATTTGTCGGCTTTGGTCGCCAATGTGGTCGATGCCGATATCTTGATCATTTTGACCGACCAAGATGGCTTGTTTACCGCCGACCCGCGCAAAGACCCCGCCGCCACCTTAATTCACGAGGTGAGCCAAATTGATGACAACCTGCGTAGCATCGCGGGGGTGTCATCGACCAACCTTGGGGTGGGTGGCATGGCGACCAAGTTACAAGCCGCCGACCTCGCCACAAAATCGGGCATTGCGGTGGTGTTGGCACACGGCAAACGCGCGGGCGCAATGGTGGGCGTGGCGAGCGGCGAAAAGATCGGAACCCGCTTTTTGCCACAGGCCAGCGCCCCAGATAGCCGCCAACGTTGGATTTTGTCGGACAAAACGGCGGGAGTCGTGAGAGTAGATGAAGGCGCGGCCCAAGCCATTGCCAAAGGCAAAAGCTTGTTGCATGTGGGGGTGCGGGCAGTGTTGGGCAAATTTGAGCGTGGGGCTGTGATTACGGTATGTGATGAAAATGGCGAAGTTGAAATTGCCAAGGGCATTACGCGCTGTTCATCGGCTGAGGCGATCCGGTTGATGGGCAAAAAATCGACCGATGTGGCGGCATTGCTGGGGGCCGAGGCGGCAACATGGCTCATTCATGCCGACGATTTGGTAAAGATTTGAGCGTAGCGTAATCGTCAGGTAAGCATAGGTTTGGCAGGCAAAAATGCCATGCACAAAATGACTGATAAAAAGACAATATAAGCAACTAAAATTTCAGAGATAACAAATCGGGCGAAAGAGGGTGGACAGATCGCAACGATGTTGCTATCTTAAAGTTGTGTCTTCTCAAGTTGAAGCAGCGGCCCCCCTCGCCGCTCAAACTTGAGTGGATCAATATGTTGCAAAAATGAAAAAAGACAGTCGCTATACCTTACTTGATGCCACATTATTGGTGCTGGTTATTTGTTTGTTGATCTTGGTCGTTCGCTAACTCAAATAACATCGTTTATATACAAACAAGCACAATATATTATTACTTGCGCGATTATGATGTTTGGCTATGAAACATTTTGGCGTTGCAATATTATTGGGGGCCGGGTTATTTTTGCTAAACCCGCTTTGGGGCATAACACGTGGCATGGGGCAGCAAACCGCCTCATTGACCCCATTGGCCTATATGCCCTTGATTGCGGCTTTGTATGATGGCACACCTAGCCCCGATGCTGGGCAAACCCCACCCCCAACCGAGGCCATCACCCCGACGCCACCGCCTGAAACACCCACCCTCACCCCTGAAGCGACGATTGAAGCCACCGATACGCCAAGCGTTAGCCCAACCCCCATCCCCAATTGTGTTGTAACGCCAACAGCGGCGCAAGCCCCCAACACACCGATCAAAATTGTCGATATCAGCAAACAACATTTCCCCGAAGTGGCAACCTTACAAAATATCAGCAATGCTGCCATTGACTTGGCTGGTTGGCGGTTATGTAGTTTGAATGGCGGGCAGCAACATCGTGGGTTGTTTGGGCTATTGCAAGCGGGCGAAACCCGCGACTTTGCACATGTCGGCAACCCGATCTGGGATGACGATGCCCGGGATGACGCGGCATTATTTGACCCTAATGGGCAATTGATCAGCTATTGTGCCGACGCACCCTAAACATCAATACTAACCAGTGAGCTTGTCATCACTATCCTTGTGACTAGTGAACATATTCAAAAAATTGAATATGATTTCGTCATACAAATTCATCTTATGAACAAAGAGGTTTGATCATGAAAACAAAACTATTTCACATTGCAAGTGCGGCAACCCTATTGTGGTTCACATCATGTAGCACACCGCAACTGAGTCAAGAGCGTGGGCAAGGGAATACACCCATCGCCCCAAACACCCAATTGGCCCCAACGCAAGAGGTCGATACCAACTCTGATGCCCAAGTGCCATTAAATTTAAATGTGGCTGGGGCGACATTGAGCCAAAGCGAAGCAGAGGCCTTGCTGTTTATGCGTGAGGAAGAAAAGCTGGCGCGTGATGTGTATCAGACACTTTATGCCAAATGGAAACTACAACCATTTACCAATATTGCCCGTAGCGAACAAACACATACCGATGCAATTAGACGGTTGATGGATGCCTATAAGGTCACTGATACGAGTAGCACCCAAGTTGGCGTGTTTACCAACCCCGATTTACAAAAGTTATATTCAAGTTTAGTGGCGCAAGGCGAAAAATCGGTAGTAGATGCCCTAAAAGTTGGCGCAACGATTGAAGATCTCGATATTGTCGATTTACAAACGCGCAAAGCCCAAACCAATAAGGCCGATATTCAAGTGGTATATGACAGTCTTATTCGCGGGTCAGAAAATCATTTGCGGGCCTTTACAGGCCAATTGGCAAATTATGGCAGCGGCTATAAGCCACAATATCTGAGCCAAAGCGCCTACGATGCCATTGTTGCCGCTAACCAACGTGGCGGCCCGCGCCGCTAGCGCCTACGATGATGTTGTCTTAAGTTGTTTTGCCCGCCTTTATTTGCAATGAAACAAGCACTTACTACCTCTGCCGAATTATTCAAAGCCCTTGGTCACCCCGCTCGTCTGCAATTGTTAGAAGCATTATGCAATGGTGAGCGCTGTGTCTGCGACATTTCGCAGACTTTGGGTCTAAGACAAAGCTGTGTTTCGCAACATTTGGCGGTATTGCGTGAGGCGGGGGTATTAACAATGCGGCGAGAGGGTTGGCGGGTGTTTTATCGCATCAGCCAACCCGATCTAATCACCATTCTTAATCTGGCTCATCATGTCCAGTGGAGAAGCGTCAATGAATACTCAGACTGTTTTGAAAACACTCAACCTTGATTTTAATAACACAACACCGGCGGCCAAACATCGCCGAAATGTTGTGTGGATGCAGCGAGCGCGACATACATCACAACTGGCATTTGCTACCTTTATTTTGGCAACGAGTGTGTCACATCATTTTGCTAGCGAAGATGGCAGCGTGGCATCGATTGATGCCTTGTGCCCATTTGGCGGCATCGAGACACTTTATCGTTATGTTGCTAGTGGCGGGCAGTTTGTGCCAAAGACCCATTTATCAAACTTAGTGTTATTGGCCGGGTTGGCAATTGGGGTATTGATCTCAGGCGGGGCATTTTGTGGTTGGGTTTGCCCATTTGGCAGCCTACAAGATTTATTAACCAGTATTCGCAAACGCTTGCATATTCCCGAAATTGAGGTGCCAGCAAAATTAGATGCAGTGTTACGTTATGGTCGTTTTGTCGTATTAGGGTTAATTTTGTATCAAACCATTGCCAATGTCCGATTATGGTTTGCCGACTTTGATCCATATCGAACTGTTTTTGGGTTGGATTGGTTATTTGCCTTCGACCCAGTTCTGAATGCAGTCACCTATGCCTCGGCATTCGTGGTATTGCTCGCATCATTTTTTGTTGAGCGCGGTTGGTGTCGTTATGCTTGCCCATTAGGCGGGGCAATTAGTGTGCTGGGCAATTTTAGTTTGTTGCGCATACGTCGCGCCGATGATCATTGTAAAGGCTGCGCGATTTGTGAGCGACCATGCCCAGTTAAATTACATATGGCAAGCATGAATGTGGTGAATAGCAATTGTATTGGTTGCATGGCTTGCGTCGAAGCTTGCCCACGTCATGGTGCCCTTGAATTGCAATTGCACCCAACTTGGTGGGACGGCATGAAGAAAGGTTGGGACTGGCTTCGTGGGCGTAACAACAGCAAGGTTTGATGCAACAAGGAGAAAAATCATGCGAATAAATCCCATTCTGGCCCCCATCGCTGCCATTATTGTGATGCTAAGCGCAGTTTTTGGCGCAAATCAATTTGGATTTTGGAGCACCAGTGGACGTAGCAGTATTAACCTCGAAAATTTTGTGGCCTTAGATATTAAAGGTTGGATGAGCATTCAACAAGTAAGCGAAGGCTTAAATTTGCCGATTGATCAAGTGCGTATTGCACTTAATGTGCCAGCATCAGTGCCAAATAGCACTGCAATGAAAGACCTTGAGAAATTAGTGCCCGGCTTTGAAACCAGTACTGCACGTGACACTTTGAGCAAACCAATTACAACCGGGTTACCAACGGTTGCAGCCACAATAGCAGCCCCATCTGTTCAAACAATGGGGCAGGTAACAGGCACACATCTCAATGAAGAAGGCGTTCGCCTAACGCCGACAGCATTGCCTGTTGGTCAACTGCTGAGCGCAGATCAAATTAAGGGCAGCCTATCGCTGAGACAAGTAGCCGAGCAAACAAATGTGCCACTCGATAAACTTTTGGTTAAGCTAAATTTGCCTCAAGACTTCAACATCGATATGGCACTAAAAGATTTAATTGCCCAAGGCCAAATAACCGAAGTAACACAAGTGCGCGAGGCTGTTATCTCATTACAAACCAAATAACGCAATAGCTTTTACAAGAGATAGCGAGTGTTTGCTTTATTGTTAGGCTTAACTTGACATATCAGATTAAGAAAGACATGTGCCGATTTCACTATACTCACCCTGTCTACGGCAGAGTGAGTATAGTGAAATCGGCACAACCTTGTTCGCATTTGATCATGTAACATTTTCAAGTCAACAAGATTTTCGAAAAAACAAAAGTGCCTTGCGCACATTAACGCAAGGCACTTTCCCCCCTATAAAAACAGTTAAGTGGAGAGAATAATTTAATAACGTCGGTCGTAACTGCCATAACCAGACCATGCGGCAGGTGATGTGGTTTGAACTGGCAAACTTTCGAGCCGAGTGACAAGTTTGTCCATAATCGAGTCAAACGAATCTTGCATTTTTTGCTCAGTGCGCAGCAACGTGCTGTAGTCGGGCACACTGCGCAATTCGAGTACGCGCCGCAGTGGTTCGTTGTCTTTCAAATACGATTGCATATCGCGGTAGCTGATACGCAAAATTGATCGGACTAATGCACAAGCCCCCAATTGCTGAAAAGTAAAAAAGTGTGGGCTTTTTGCATGGGCATAACGCGGTAATGTTTCGCGGGCAAGCTGATAAGCAATCCGTGCCGTCTGCAGATGTTGGTCATTTTCTTTCATGTAATAGTTCATTGAAACCTCTCCATCTAAAACTTGTTGTAATATCAATCAAAATTCAACAGGTCATCCAAACTCAAAAAACCGTTTGATATCTTGATTACACATCTGCCTTTATTTAAGCCTTAACGATGCTATTTCTCTAGCGACATAAGGCTTATTTATCCCTCCAACACAGGTGCGAATATGTATCTATATTTCTATCATGAAACGAATAAAACTTCGGTTTTTATCGTTTTTTGACGTATCTTTGCAACAAATCTTTCAGCTTCTCAATAAAACAGAGAAAGTAAAACAAATTTTCGTCGAAATCACTATATGGCCTTTGGGAGCAGCGGCAAACCGCTGCTCCCAAAGGCCATATAGTGATTTCGACATTACATCTTTTGGGTTTACCCCAAATTATTGAAAAGATGCGCCTAAGTTAATAAAAGGTTTCACCAATTTCACGCTCTCCCCAAAACTACGCTTTGGGGAGAGAATATCGGCCCTTCATCTTTTAAGAATTTGCTCTATATAGTTGGCTACGCAGTGCTGCCGGCATCAACGCTAGTTCAGCCGCCTGTTTAATCCAGGCTGCAACATCGTCATGCTGCAAGTCATCTAACGATCTAAATGAAAAATAACGCACCCGCTTTAGGTTTTCGCCTTTGCCCAGCAAACGGTGCAGGGGGTCATCTAACAAAATGCCATGTTGAAAACCAAGGGTGACTGAGTCAGAATGAGGAATAATAAACCCGACATAAATCGATTTACCTTTGCCAAGCGTTGGCAAATAAAACCCAATCAACCCCCAACCACGTTTCACAGCTTCAAATGACGCGGGCAAGTGTTGTTTGACCAACGCCCGCACCTCATTTGCCAATATGCGCATGTCTGGCGGAAAATGGAGCAAAAACTCGTCTGGGGTCGGGTCTGGCGGCAAAAACAGGGGCGGCATGATGTTATTTTTGTATCACCACAGGCAAATAAAAGCGTCGCAAAACGTCAATGGTTATTTTACGCTCTGGGGTAACACGAGCCACATTATCATAGCCAATCACCACCAGCCGATAACCATAAACATGGTCAATGGCAACTTCTCCATCCCGATAAAAATAATTGGCCCCAGCATCATGTTGCCCGCGTGGGCTTAAATCGGCAATTTCAGTATAGAGCGTCTCACCCAAAGTGATATCGCGCCGCAACACGTGAAATGAGGCGACTTCTACCTCGCGGCGGGTGACAAATTGCAAACGCACCTGCACACCGCCCGCCACCCGTTGCGGCAAATGGTCTTGCAGCGCAATCGTTTCAACAAAGACGCTAAATTCATCGACAACCACCTCGGTCTTGCGCCGTTGAATCACGGTAAAAGGTTGCGATTCGCCCATGTTATTGGCCGGTGAATCATAGAGCCAAGGGTCGCCACTGGCTTGGGCGCGAAAAGCATAAGATTTCGGCTCGTGCGCCAACAAATTAAGGGTGACATACATGATGCCGCCAGAATTAAGCGACGCACTTTCACAGGTAACCACTCCGGCTAGGTGTTTTGAAGTTGGTTTAGGAGCAAAATGGCAATCTCCACGCCCTTCGGGTATATTTTTGGTATAGCGGCCTGCCAAAAATTCAATCCCAATAGGGATCTCGACAACCACCTGCGCATTTAAAACATCACGCGGGCCGGCTTGTTGCACACACACGGTCAAATCAAAGGGTTCATTGGTTAATTTTTGGGCCGTTGATGTGCGAATATCACAAATACTTAGATCAATCTCATTTACATCGTCCCTCGCATCCGCCTGCACCACTGACGCAATCCACAACAATCCTAATTGCAATATAAGTGCAAAAAGCCACCCTCTATTCATGCGGCTAAATTTTAGAATTGGGAATGATATAAAACGCATCACGCTACCTATCACGATAGCTGTCTTTGCAACACTCGTCAATTAGAAACTAATTGTAGAAGGCATTGAATAATCTCGGTATTTGGTCGTAGAAGCTGGATGTTATACTTCGTAGGTTGATGATTTGTTAAGGTAGGTACACATTTTCCTCACCCGCATCCTTTATCGTCAAGCAAACCTTGTGTTTGTATGGCAGTTTGCTAAAGTAGATTGAGAAAATGTGCTAAATGCCCTAATTTACAGATTTCTGAATGATTGCCCAACCTAATAAGCTATATCTGGGACGCGAATTTAGCCCAGTAAACCAAGTGCCGATGGACGAGCCACTGTTGCTCAACATCCGCGAATTAACCAGCCACGCCTTATGTTTGGGCATGACCGGAACCGGTAAAACGGGCTTGGGCATGACGGTGCTTGAAGAAGTATTGTTGCAAGGGGTCCCGACGATTATTATTGACCCCAAAGGCGATATTACCAACCTTGCCCTCTCATTCCCAAATTTGTTACCTGCCGATTTTAGACCTTGGATTGATGCCACCAGCGCCGAACAACAAGGCCTAAGCCCAGATGAATTGGCCGAGCGCACTGCAAACGATTGGCGAACAGGCTTGACTGCATCGGGCATTACGCCCGACCGCATGAAACAACTGAGCGAGCGGGTGGATATGCGGATTTACACGCCCGGCAGCGACGCTGGCATACCCATTAATGTATTGCAAAGCCTGCATCCGCCGCCCGAAACCACCATTACTTGGGCACGCAATGCCGATGTCTTGCGTGAACGCATCTCGCAAATGTGTTCGGCCTTGCTCGAAGTTATTGGGGTTAATGCTGATCCACTCAAAAGCCGTGAGCATATTTTGCTCGCCACAATTTTTGAATCGGCATGGCGGGCACACCAAGAATTAGATATCACGCTACTAATTCGCATGATTCAAGACCCGCCGCTAGCGCGAATTGGCGTATTTGATCTTGAGGCGTTTTACCCCAAAGCCGATCGTTTTGATTTGGCGATGGCGCTCAATAATTTGGCGGCATCCCCCTCGTTTCAGGCGTGGCAAATGGGCGAATCGATCAATATCGACACCCTGACCAAACCCATTCGCGGGGTTGGCGGCTCCAACCCCACTGGCAAGACCCGCGCCAGCATTTTTTATTTGGCGCATTTGGGCGAAGCCGAGCGGCAATTTTTTGTGACCTTGCTGCTCACCCAAATTGTGACCTGGATGCGTGCCCAAACTGGCACATCGGTGCTAAAGTGTTTGGTTTATTTTGATGAAGTGTTTGGCTATTGCCCACCCGCCCCGCGCAACCCATCTACCAAAGCCCCGCTGATGGCGATTTTAAAGCAAGGGCGTGCATCAGGCTTGGGGGCATTTTTAGCCACCCAAAACCCCGGCGACCTCGATTACAAAGGCTTGTCGAATATTGGCACATGGATGATTGGACGCTTACGCACCGAGCGCGACCGCAACCGGGCGCTTGAAGGCTTAGAGGGGGCCAGTATTGGGTTTGACCGCGATGAGATGGAAGGCCCTTTGGCAACCTTGCCCCCACGCACCTTTTTGTTGCAAAGCATCACCAGTGGCGCCCGCTTTTTGCAAACACGTTGGACCATGAGTTATTTACGTGGGCCGATGACCCGCGACCAAATTACCGAATTGGCCGACACTCGCGGTTGGCGCCCCCCCAAAGAAGATACGGCAACGGGGAATGATGTGGCATTTAACGAACAAGCCGCTCAATATGTGCCGCCACAACCAGAATATGATCGTCATTATGAGCAAGCACAAGAAACCGTCATTTTTAGACCCAATCCAACCGCATCGGCCCAGCCCCAAAAGCTGAAGCCCTCGACGCTAAAATCGCCAGCGGCGGATTTGTTTCGTGCCATTCAACAACGCCAACAAGCCCAGCAACAAGCCCAAGTGGTGCAACCCGTTGTTGCGCCTTCGCCTGTGTTTATTCGCCCACGACAAGTGATGAATGCGCCTTTATCGATCGTCGATTCGCGGCCCATTTTGCCATCGGATGTGCGCGAGGTGTTTATGACCATGCACACAGCACACACAAAGCCCGATGGGGTGCGCATGGTCTATCGGCCCCATTTATTAGCCAGCGCCACCGCCCGCATCACCGAGCGGGCCAACGGGGTAATGTATGACGAGCGTCATACCTATTTACTCTCGCTCGACAAAATTTTGCGTGCGCCCGATTACGCCCGCGCCCAAAAATTGCCCAGTTTTGATGCCGGTGAATTGTCATCTGAGCCGATGGCCGATGCCGCCTATGCTGCATTGCCCGCAGGTATCTCGCAAAAATGGATAAACCAATCGGAACGGTTATTGGTTGAATATATTTATCGCAATGCAGTTGCATCGGTTTGGCATAACCGCACCCTCAAAATTTATGGCCGCCCGAATGAAAATAAGATCGAGTTTCGTTTGCGTTGCGAAGAAGTGGCGCGTGGGCGGCGCGAGGTCGAAGTAACACGCTTGCATCAACAATATGAGCAACGCATGATGGTTTTGCAAGACAAACTGGCCCGCGAAGAACGCGAGTTAAGCATGGATCGCAAAGAATTGGATGCCCGCAACCGTGAAGAAACCCTGACCAATATTGAATCAGCGTTCAATTTTATTGTTGGGCGGCAAAAAACCTCAGGCCGCTCGGTAAGCATGGGGGCACTTAAACGCCGCCAAACCCAAATGGCCGAGATGGAAGTGCGTGAATCTGAAGAAACGATTGAACAACTAAACGAAAGTTTGGCGCGTTTGGCCGACGAATATCACATAGCCCTAAACAATGTAAACGATAAATGGATGACGACGCTGAATGACATGCATGAATCGCCGCTTGTGCCACGCAAAGGCGATATTTTTGTCGATCTGATTGCATTGGCATGGGTAGCCTAGCACCATTAATCAAGGCATTGATGTATCATCGTTGTTCGAAAAAAAATCAACTAAAGAAATAACATTATGGAACTTATCCGATCTCTTTTTGACTTTGTCCTCCACATCGATAAAAACCTCGAATTGCTGATCAGCCAATACGGCGTTTGGCTCTACCTCATTTTATTTGTCATCGTATTTTGCGAAACTGGCTTGGTCGTTACCCCATTTTTGCCCGGCGATTCGCTCTTGTTTGCGGCGGGGGCGTTGGCTGCCAGCACGGGGCAATTAAACGTTCTGATTTTATGGCTGTTATTGTGTGTCGCTGCCATCTTGGGCGACACGGTCAACTATGCAATCGGCAAAAAATTGGGCATATCTATCTTTAGCGACAATGCTCGGGTGCTAAAAACACAGTATCTGCGAAAAACAGAGGCGTTTTATGAAAAGCACGGCAATAAGACCATCATTTTGGCACGCTTCGTGCCAATTGTGCGCACTTTTGCCCCATTTGTGGCCGGTGTGGGCAGTATGCAATATCGCCGTTTTATCACTTACAACGTCATTGGCGGCGTGGTGTGGGTCACCTTATTTTTAACCGTTGGTTATTTGATTGGCAATATTCCTATCATCAAAAACAACTTCTCGCTCGTCACCATTCTTATCATTATTGTCTCGGTTGTGCCAATGGTGCTTGAGGTGTTGAAAGAAAGACGAGAACGCGCGGCTGGACACGGCAGCCATTAGCAATCGCCATCACCGGTAAACATGCGCATTGATAAAAATAGTGAGCAAGTTTATGCTTTTTTAGGTGAATATGGCCCTGACGGTTTATTAGAGTCGCGTGTATTATTTGAATGTGAATTTAGAGTGTCTAAGTTTTTTGCGTAATGCATGTCTTTATTACGCGATCAACGTATCTTCTTAATAAATAGTGGGAATTACAACAAATTTTCGCTAATTTCACGATCTATCTCCCACAATTACGCTGTGGAAAATAGATCGTGAAATCAGCCCGTCATCTTTTAGAAGTTTGCGCTAAAAACCCTAATTATTGAGAAATTACAAATTTATTTTATTTACCTCATTGCTTTGGGGTAACACAAAAAATCATGGAATACCGAATCGAAAAAGACTCACTGGGCGAAGTGCAGGTCCCTGCCAGCGCCTATTACGCCGCGCAAACCCAACGCGCCGTCATCAATTTCCCTGTGTCTGGCATGAAGCCTTATCGCGCCTATGTGTGGAGCATGATCGCGATTAAGCGGGCCGCCGCCGAAGTCAACGCCGATCTCGGCTTGCTCGATAAAAAACTGGCAAATGCCATCATTCAAGCCGCCGATGAGTGTATGAATGGGGCGCTGGCCGATCAATGGGTGGTTGACCCATTCCAAGCGGGTGCTGGCACGAGCCACAACATGAACACCAATGAAGTATTGGCCGCCCGCGCCAATGAAATTCTCGGCTATGCCCTAACCAGCAAAGACAAGAAACCCGTCAACCCCAACGACCATGTCAATATGGCGCAAAGCACCAACGACACCACCCCCACCGCCATTCGCTTGGGCGTGTTGTGGCGCTTGGGTGAATTGCAAGCCAGCGTGCAAGGATTGGTAGATGCCTTGTGGGCCAAAGCCAAAGAATTTGACCCTGTGGTTAAGTCGGGCCGCACCCACTTGCAAGATGCTGTGCCGGTGCGCTTGGGCCAAGAATTTAGCGGCTATGCCAAAGCCGTCGAGCGCGATTTGCAACGCATTAACCGCGCCGCAGACACGCTGCGCCGTATGCCCATCGGTGGCACAGCCGCTGGCACGGGCCTGAATGCACACCCCGACTATCATAAGCGCATGGTCGTGGTCTTGTCACGCTTGGTTAGGCAAGAATTGCACAATAGCGATAACCTGTTTGAGGGGATGCAAAGCATGGCCGACGCCGCCGACTTTAGCGCCTCGCTACGCACCTTGGCGATCACACTCACCCGCATCGCCAACGACTTGCGCCTGCTCAGCAGCGGCCCCACCACCGGCTTCGATGAAATTCGCTTGCCGCCGGTGCAGCCGGGTTCGTCCATCATGCCGGGAAAAGTCAACCCTGTGTTGGCCGAAATGCTCAACATGGCGATGTTCCACATTCAGGGCTGCGACCTGACCGTGAGCTTGGCGGCCCAAGCTGGGCAGCTCGAGTTGAATGTGATGATGCCCATCATCACCCACAACCTCAACGAGATGGTGCACGTTATGATTGGCTCGATCAACGCCTTCGTCAGCAAGTGCTTGGTCGGCATTGTAGCCCAGCCCGAAAAGGCCAAGGGTTGGCTCGCCAAAAACGCCATTATCGTGACGGCCTTAAACCCAGTGATTGGGTATCAGGCCGGGGCTGAGTTGGTGAAGGAAGCGATGAAGCGCAACATGGCCATGCGCGATCTCGCCGCCGAGCGCATCGCGGCAGGCAAATTGAGCAAGAGCGACGGCAGCCCGATCACACTTGAAGAAGTTGATGCCGCGCTCGACGTGTATAAATTGACCGAGGGCGGTTTGGGTGGACCTGCGGGTGGCGGCTAGTTTGTGACAAGGTGACAGGGTGAGAAGGCAACAAAATCACTTTGTCACCCCCTCACCCTACCACCCTGTCATTCTGTTACCATGGTCTCACCACCGGCGCAATATCACGGCGGCGGCTGAGATCGGCGAGTTGGTCGGCGCGGTCAACTTGGTGCAGTCGCGCCTCTATTTGTGCGCGTGAGCAATAAATATCGGGCGTGAGACCCGCGCCCAATTGTTCTTGAAACGGGTCACGCACCGAGACGGGGCCGGTGGTGTAGCGCATCACAAATTCGAGCAAATGATGGTTATGCGCTTGCACTAAATCGGGGCGAGTGGCGGCCAAGTTTTGGCGCTGGTTCGGGTCGGTTTGCATATCGAACAAATACACCGGCTCATACGGGTAGAGGCCAGAATGCAGCGTGCGAATCATGCGATATTGCGGGGTGCGCACAGCGCGTTGAAACGAATAAATACCCGTCCCCAACACCAGTGACTCACGACCTGCCATCGAGCCACCGCGCACAGCCTCAGCCACGCTTACACCGTCCCAACCGCTCGGCACATCTAACCCCAACAATTCGTTAATCGTCGGCGGCAAATCAAGCTGATACATTAGCCCGTCATACACGGTTTGTGTTTTGGTTAGGCCCGGCCAATGAATGATGAGCGGCACATGGGTTGTGCCTTCGGCGCAGTTGCCGTGCTCGAAATACATGCCAAGTTCGCCCACACTCTCGCCATGATCGGCGCTGATGATGATGGCGGTTTCGTCGGCGATGCCAAGTGTGTGCAATTGCTGCAAAATTTGCCCAATTTTGTCGTCTACATAGGCAATGCCAGCGTCGTAGCCATCGGTATAGCGCAAAAACAGCTCATAATCTAGAATATTCTCATCCGGCATCATCGTCCAGCGCCCAGTGCGCGGGTTTTTACAACCTTCGAAATGCAGCCACCAATCGCGGGCCGTGCGTGGGCCGTAAATATTGTCGACGTCCCATTTCACCTCATCGGCATTGGGGTGCGCCAGCGTTGGCAAGCCTTTCATGCGGTCCCAATAGCGTTGGGGCGCGGCGTAGGGCGTGTGCACATCCCAAAAATTAACGTGCATAAACCAATTGTCTTGTGTGCCGTTGGCCTTTAGCCACGCCAAGGCCAAATCACCCACTTCGTCTGCGGTCTCGCTGCTGCCCGGCAATTGGTTACCAAAATTCTGGGTAAAGCCAGCAAAAAACCACCACGCCAAATGGCGTTGCCCAAAGCCACTAAAGCCAATGGTTTGCCAGCCTTTGGTTTGAAATTGGCGCATCCACATCGGGCGATCAGGGTCATGGTCGTGCGCTCGCCCGGCATAGCGAAAGAGCGAGGCTGGCCCTTCGTGACAGCTAATGCCATTATTAATGCCAAAGCGCCCGCTAAATAGGGCGGCGCGGCTGGGCAAACACGGGGCATCGCTAGTGTGGCAATTTTGGGCGATAAAACTCGTACGGGCCAACTGGTCAATGACCGGCGTGGTTGGGCGCGAGTAGCCATATGGCCCTAAATGATCGGGGCGGCATGAGTCAATATCGAGATAAATAATTCGCATAGTAAATACAGTATAAGGGGTTGACAAGCACATCAAATGCTGAGATGATGGTAAGGCTTTGATTAAGTCTTATGTGCTGCGGCGCGTCATTAAAGCGCTATTTACCATTTTCTTCATCACCTCGTTGGTGTTTTTTATTGTGCGGCTCATGCCCGGTAATCCGGTCGATATTTACATCTCACAACTGATTATCGAAGAAAGCATGAGCTATACCCAAGCCCGTGACCAAGCTGCCGCCCTGTTTCAATTAGATTTTAGCAAACCGGTGCTTTTGCAATATGTTGACTATCTCGTCAATTTGCTTCAGGGCAATTTAGGCCAATCATTTCGCTCAAAAGGCACGCCAGCGGCAGATATTATTTTTAAATATTTGCCTTGGACTTTGTTTTGTGTTGGCAGTGGCCTTGTCTTTAGTTTTGTCATTGGGTTGTTGCTTGGTATGGTGGCGGGCTTCAAACGCAACAGTCCGCTCGATATCGGCATTTCGTCGCTGGCGGCGTTGGTCGGGGCCATCCCAAACTACCTCATCGCCATCATGTTTATCGTGGTGATGGGGTCAGTGCTGAATATTTTGCCGTTTGCCAAGATTCGCGGCTCGCTTTCGCCCGGTGTGCAACCCGAATTTAGCCTCAATTTTGTACAAGATGTGCTTTTTCATGCATGGGTTCCCATTTTGATCTATGTGCTTAGCACGGTGGGCAACTGGGTTTTACTGATGAAAAGCAGCACCACCTCGACGCTGGAGGAAGATTTTGTGACGGTGGCGCGGGCGCGTGGGCTAAAAGAGCGTCGCATTTTGACCCAATATGTTGGGC
Source organism: Thermoflexus hugenholtzii JAD2 (assembly GCA_945877855.1). GTDB lineage: Bacteria > Chloroflexota > Anaerolineae > J036 > Brachytrichaceae > AQU-03. Next base: position 15,406 of record CAMDWA010000017.1, read on the forward strand.
GCAATGCCATGTTGCCGCTGGTTACGCAGCTCGCCATCAGCATCGGGTTTGTGGTGGCTGGCTCGTTCGCCATCGAAACCTTGTTTGTCTATCAGGGCGTGGGGGCGTTGTTGCTGCAAAGCATTCAGGCGCGAGATTACCCAGTGGTGCAAGGCATCGTCCTTATCATCACCGTCACCGTCGTCACCGCCAACTTATTGGTTGACCTGCTCTATAGTCGGCTCGACCCACGTATTCGGGTTAGATAACGCACTAGCTAACGGTATATTCAAGGTCATCTATGTCAACGTGTAGTAATTGTGCCATTTTAGACAATAATTGGTTGCTCGCCAGTTCGATGCCAGATTCTATTTTTGCCAAATCTGTCGGTGAAACACCTGTTTTTTCAGCAAAGGTCTGGGAATGGATGTTGCGATATTCACGCCAAACACGAATGGGGTTTTATCCATCCAAAATGGCTTGGGCAACGGATAGAGGAAGCAACTCATCTTCGCCTCGTGCAAGTTTGGCTTGGGCAAGATCGAAGTCACGAATGTCTTGAAACATTTCCGCATCCGACAACAATTGTTGAAATTTGTTGTTTTTGCTAATGACGACTTGATACATAAACAACCAAAACCAATCTTATATATCTTAGCATATGCTCCATAACCTTCAAAATTCGCTCCGCACCATCAGCCGCAACCCAATCGGGCTACTTGGCTTGATCGGGCTGGTGTTTTTCATCCTAATGTCCTTCGTCGGCCCCTACATCTTCCCATTCAACGACGACCCACGCATGGATCAAATTTACCAAGCGCCGTCGTGGCAACACCTCATGGGCACAGATCACCTTGGCCGCGACAATGCTGTGCAGATTGTGCATGGCGGACGCGAAGTCATGATCGTGGCATTTTCGGCGGGGCTAATTTCGCTCGTCATTGCCACCTTAGTTGGCGGGCTGTCGGCATTTTTAGGCGGGCGATTCGACACCATTGCCATGACCTTGGCTGATGTGGTGCTGACCGTGCCGCGCATCATCGTGCTGACCATGATCGCTGGCCTGATCAAATTTACCGACCCACTGGCGTTGGCCCCGCTCATTGGTATGTTGACTTGGCCGACCTTGGCACGCGGCATTCGGGCGCAAATCTTGTCATTGCGCGAACGCGATTATGTCGAAGCCTCGCGGGTGTTGGGTATGGGCACGGCTCACATTGTGTTTGTCGAGATGTTACCAAATATGATGGGTTACATCCTCACTGGTCTCATTTTGGCAATGACAGCAGCCATTTACGAGCAAATTGTGCTGATTTTCCTTGGCCTCGTGCCGTTGTCGGGTGCAAATTGGGGCTTAATGCTCAACTTTGCTTATAATCGCGGGGCGATCTTTCAAAAAGACAGCGTTTATTACATTCTCGCCCCTACCTTGGCGATTGTGCTATTTCAACTGACGATGGTGTCATTTGCCCGCGCCCTCGAAGAAATTTTTAACCCGCGCCTACGCACCCAAGCCTAAAACCCATGAATGCAAACCTCACGCTTTCCGTAAAAAATTTGACCGTCACCTATAAGGCGGCGCGTGGCTTAGTGCGGGCCGTGCGCGATGTGTCATTTGACCTGCATCGGGGCGAATGTATTGCACTGATCGGCGAAAGTGGCAGCGGCAAAACGACCTTGGGTTTGTCGCTGGTGCGGCTGCATGTGCGGGCCGCCAATATCGCCGCAGGCAGCCTCATTTATCACCCCAAGCAAGGCGCACCCTATGATGTGCTCAAGCTCAGCCACGAGAATTTGCGCCGTTTTCGTTGGAAAGAATGCGCGATGGTATTTCAGGGCGCACAAAATGCCATGAACCCGCTGCTCACCATCGGCACACAATTTTTAGACACCGCCAGCGACCACGATTGGACCAACGCCCGCGACGTTGAGCAACGCGGCATGGAACTGCTGCGTTTGGTGCAGCTTGACCCCAAACGGGTGTGGTCTAGTTACCCGCACCAATTGAGTGGCGGCATGCGCCAGCGGGTGTTGATTGCGCTTGGGCTGTTATTGCAACCGCAAATCCTCATTCTCGACGAGCCGACGACGGCACTCGATATTTTGACCCAACGCGCCATCATTGACGTGCTGCGCGACTTGCGCAAGCAACTCGACTTCAGCATGATCTTGGTCTCGCACGATCTGTCATTGGCGGCAGAATTGGCCGACCGCGTGGCGACCATGTATGCCGGTAAATTGGTGGAGACCGCCAAAGTTGACGATGCTTTTTATCGCCCGCATCACCCCTATACCTTGGGATTGGTCAAAAGCGTGCCAACCATCAGCGCCAAAATTGAAGACCTGCGCTCGATTGGTGGCTCGCCGCCCGATCTCATTCAATTGCCACCGGGCTGCAAATTTCACCCGCGTTGCGCCTTTGCCAACGAACGTTGCCGGCAAACTGAGCCACTCGTCGAGGTGGTGGGTGATTTGCATGAGGTGATGTGCTATGAGTGGCGAAATGTTAGGGGATCTTAATACTCATAATATGAGTACAATTAACAAATATGGCAAAGATCGAAGGGATTCGCATTAGAAATTACCGAACTTTATATAACATAGAGCTAGGGAAGTTATGGGATTCTCAATCAAGTATGCCACTTAGCCCGATGACAGTTGTTATCGGTAAAAATGGGGCGGGTAAATCTAGTTTGTTTGATGCTTTTGGTTTTTTAGCAGATTGTTTAAAAAATGGCGTTGAAGAAGCATGTGATGCTCGTGGACGAGGTGGATTTGACCGTATTCGTTCACGTGGGCAAACTGGACCGATTGAGTTTGAAATTTATTATCGAGAAGACGGTAATGCACGTCCAATCACTTATGAAATTTCAATTGATCTTGACCTAGACGGACGCCCTATGGTTAAACGGGAATGTTTACGTCAAAGGCGTAAGGGGCAATCGCGTGGGTATCCGCTTACCTTTCTGTTACTAGAGAATGGCAGAGGATTTGCATGGAAAGGCGAGAACAGTGGAAAAGCAATTGATGAAACAAAACACCCTAACCACCAAAATTTGATTGAAGCTATCGCTGCTGATAGCCTGGAAAGCGCCGAAAGGGAAGAAGTTCAGCTTTATGATGCGCGACGATTAGGAATTGCGACGTTAGGGGCATTGAAACAACATCCAAGAATCGCTACTTTTCGCCATTTTATCGAAGGTTGGTATCTCAGTTATTTCACACCTGATGCAGCACGTAGTTTGCCTTTGGCTGGGCCGCAAAAGCGACTTAATATACATGGCGATAACCTTGGCAATGTAGTGCAATATATGGAGCGTGAACACAAAGAACGCTTTAAGCGTGTTCTCTCACGAGTTGCAGCAAAAATACCCGGTGTTTTATCTATCGATACCGAAAAGAGTGCAGATCGACGATTGCTTTTACGCTTTAATAGCGAAGGGTTTATAGATCCATTTTATGCGCAAGAAATGTCAGATGGAACACTGAAAGTATTTGCATACTTGTTGTTGCTTGAAGATCCTGACCCCCCACCTTTTATTTGTATAGAAGAACCAGAGAACGGGCTTTATCATAAGTTGCTGATTTCACTTGCAAGTGAGTTTCGCAGCCATGCAACAAGTGTAAAAAATGGCTCTCAGATATTTATTACAACCCATCAGCCTTATTTTGTGGATGCACTTGCCCCAGATGAAGTATGGATTTTAGAAAAAGGAAAAGATGGATTTTCAAGAATTCGGCGTGCTAGTGATAACGTAACCATAAAAGCCTTGGTTGAACAAGGTCTCCCTTTGGGCGGGTTGTGGTATAGCGATTATTTGGATGGGTAACAGGGTATATGCATTTTGAATTTTTAGTCGAAGATCGGTCTGGCAAAGTATTGCTTGATACGATTCTTCCTCGTCTCATTGAATCACAACATACCTTTCGGGTGATCCCGTATAAAGGAATTGGACATTTACCTAAAGATCTAAGAAATAAGAGCGACCCCAACAAGCGTATTTTGCTTGATCAGCTGCCTCGTGTGTTGGCTGGTTATGGTAAAGCCTATTCGGGGTATCCGGCAGTTGTTTTTGTTATTTGTGATTTAGACCAAAGAGATGAAACTCATTTTTTGAACGAATTGCAACAAGTAACAATAACGCTTGCACCATGTCCAACAACATTTTTTTGCCTCGCTATTGAAGAAGGTGAGGCATGGTTACTGGGAGATTTGTCCGCAATCCAAAAGGGTTATCCAAAAGCAAAAACAGCTATCTTAAAGAGTTATGTCAATGACTCTATTTGTGGAACTTGGGAATTGCTTGCAGATGCACTTTATTTGGGCGGGTCACAAGCGCTAGGGAAGTTGGGATATCAAGCTGTTGGTCAAGAAAAGACGACTTGGGCGCAAAATATTACACCGCATATGAATATTGCCGAGAATTTATCTCCTAGTTTTCAAAACTTAAGACAAAAAATATACGATGCATCCCATTCTTGAACTTACCCACGTCACCAAACGCTTCCCCGCCGACAAAGGCGAAATTACGGTGCTGAATGATGTATCGCTGACGGTGCAGCCCGGCGAAACCGTATGTTTGGTGGGCGAAAGCGGCTGCGGCAAAACCACCACCGGCAAATTGGTGGCGGGGCTACACGCGCCAAGCGAAGGTCATATTCGATATCGAGGCAAAGATATTTGGCAAATGAGCAAAGACGAATTCGCCCAATATCGCCGCGAGGTGCAATTTATTCACCAAGACCCATACGCCTCGCTCAACCCCGCCCACACCATTGGTCGCATGTTGAGCTTTCCGCTCAAACATCACGGCATTACCAAAGACGAGAAAAGCACCCAAGCGCGAGTGCGCGAATTGCTCAAGTTGGTTGATCTCACGCCGGTTGACGATTTTGTGCATAAGTTTCCGCACCAATTGAGTGGCGGGCAACGCCAACGCGCCAGCATTGCGCGTTCGCTCACGCTGAACCCTAAAGTGATTGTGGCTGATGAGTCGGTCAGCATGGTAGATGTCAGCATTCGGTTGTCACTGCTTGGCATTTTGTCGCGCCTGAAGCAAGAAATGGGCATGACGGTGCTTTTCATCACCCATGACCTCGCCATTGCCAATTATTTTGCGCGTGATGGGCGCACAGTGGTGATGTATTTGGGGCGCGTGGTTGAATTGGCCCGCACGCCCGATATTATGCTGCACCCGAAACACCCCTATGCCCAAGCTTTGCTCGGCGCTGTGCCTGAAGCCGACCCGCAACTGACGCGCAACAAAGTGCGTGTGCCATTGCGCTCGCTCGATGTGCCGAGTTTGCGCAATTTGCCGTCTGGTTGCGCCTTTCACCCGCGTTGCCCTGTTTACGCCCAAGGTGTGTGCGAAACCGACGTGCCACAACTCACCCCCATGCCCGACAGTCGGGTGATTGCCTGTCATGTGGCGGTTAAAAATATAATGAGTGAATGACTGAATGAGTAAATGACTGATTGTTCATTCGCTCATTCACTCATTCACTCATTCAGTCAATTAAAAAAGGAGATTAAGAATGAACAAAAAAATATCGTTCCTCGCTGCCGGTGTTGCACTGGCAATGGCGGCATGCTCACCCGGCGTGCCAACAGCCCCCACCGCCGCCCCCAAACCGGCTGACCCAGCCAAGCCCGCCGCGCCTGCCCCTGCCGCTGGGGGCAATAGCTTTAATGGGGCTTGGCCTTACAGCATCCCGCCCGAAGGCCATTTCAATGCCTTCAATAGCGCCAAGCAAATCAACCTCGGTATTTACGCCGAATTGATTCAACAACCATTGGCAATGTTTAAGTGGGCCGACAGCAGCTATGCGCCCGCGTTGGCTGAAAAGTGGGAAAACAAGGGCAGCACCTTTGAAGTAACCTTGCGTGACGCCAAGTGGAGTGATGGCAAGGCCGTAACCTCGGCTGACGTAGTGAACACATTTGTGCTACGCCGTTTGCAAAACACCGCCGAATGGAAATATTTGGGCGGGATTGAGGCCAAGGGTGACAAATTGGTCGTGTTCAATGTCAAGACCCCTAGCTCGCTGATGGAACGCTTGGTGTTGCGCACCCAAATCCGCGACAGCCAAACCTATGGCGCAATTGCCGCCAAAGCCGCTGCCCTGTATGCCGGTGGCAAAGATCACACCAGCGACGAAGGCAAAGCCATTGCCAAAGAATTGTCCGACCTGCGCCCAGCCGGATGGATTGCCAGTGGCCCATACAACATTGATGTCAAGAGCTTGACTGAATCACTCGCTACCTTGCCCAAGAATGCCAACGCTTGGAACGCCAGCAAGGTCAAATTTGACAAATTGCTCATTTACCAAGGCGAAACCGCCGCCGTCACCCCGTTGGTGTTGCAAGGCGATGTGGATTACGCCACACACGGTTTCCCGCCCGCCACCGAAAAGAGCTTTGTTGATCAGGGCATCCGTATTCAACGCTCACCGTTGTTTACCGGCCCCGGCTTGTATTTTAATTACGATGTCGCCCCGCTCGACAAACCCGCCGTGCGTCAAGCCATTGCCCAAGCCATTCGCCGCGACATCAGCGGCCAAGCTGCTTTGGGGCAATCGGGCGTGGCGGTTAAGTTGATGGCTGGCGTGAGCGATAACGTCATTGCCCAATGGATGAGCCCCGATGATATTGCCAAGCTCAACAAGTATGAATATAACGTTGACAAAGCCGCCGAAACCATGAAAGCCGCTGGCTTCACCAAGGGCGGCGATGGCATTTGTGCCGATGCATCGGGCAAGAAGCTGGAATTTGAATTGAGCTTCCCCTCAGACTTCGCCGACTGGAGCGCTAGTGCCGAGACAGTGGTAAACGACTTGAACAAGTTCGGCTTCAAGATCACCCCACGTGGTGTGCAAAGCCAACAACACTTGGCCGATGTCAACGCTGGCAAGTTCCAAATGGCGTATCGCGCATGGGGCACGGCTAACCCGCATCCGTTCTATAGCTATGAGCAAGATTTGTTTGTGCATAACTATGTGCGCACTGGCGCGGCTGGCAAAGGCATGAATATGCCACTTAAGCAAAAGACCAGCAAGGGCGACATTGACTTGGAAAAATTGGCGCTCGATACTGGCGTCGGCACTGATGCTGCTTCACAAAAGAAGATCGTGACCGAGTTGGCGATGGCATACAACGAATTGTTGCCCCAAGTGCAAATTTTTGAGCGCTATGGTAACAACCCCATGCGCGACAAGCGCGTGAACTGGTTGCCCGCCGACAACGCCATTTTCAAAAACCCGCATCAGGTTGACCCCTTCACCACCATCATGATCCAAGAAGGCATGATTGGCGGGAAATAAAATAACGGGCCACAATTAATAAAAAGTTTATGCCGATTTCACGATATCCATCTCTGCTTATGGCAGGGGGGAATATCGTGAAATCGGCATAAACTTTTTCCCTCGGTGCTATAATTCTTAAAACCAGGTCAAGAATGAACGAAAATTCACCACAAGCTTTGCAAAAAAACGAAGATGCCCTTAACACTTCCGAGACAAAAAATTGGAAAACGCCCATTATGATTGCGATCGGGGTTGTATTAGGCATTGTCATCGTCGTGGCAGTTTTGGTGTTTTTGACGGTTGACCCAGCCCGCACAGCCAACATACGCGACATCATCATCATCATGGTAGCGTTTGTCAGTGTGCTTATCGGTGCATTACTGGCCGTATTGGTATTACAACTGCAAATGTTGATCGGGCTATTACGCCACGAGATTAAACCATTAATTAGCACAGCCCAGCAAACCGCCCAAACCGTGCGCGGGACCACCGAGTTTGTAAGTGACAATATCGCCGCCCCAACCATTAAAATCGCTAGTTTTGTCGCCGGTATGCGTGGGGTTGGGCAGGCAATTCGCACCAAAGCCAATCGCTCATTCAAGAAATAATCATTCTTTAGTCGGGTTTTTACTGTATTCTCATATTTCTAGCATGGTTAGTTAATATAACGGCGTTAGAATTTGGGCGATTAATTTCACAAGTAAGGAGAAAACAAATGGCAGATCGAGATTCAGGTATGGAAGCTGGCGCATTTTTTGCTGGCGTATTGATTGGTGGTTTGGTAGGTGCGGCAACAGCGTTGTTGATGGCCCCTAGCGCAGGTGATGAAACCCGCCGCAAATTGGGCGAACGCAGTGAAACATTTCGTGATCGTGCATCAGATGTGATGGAAGATGCCCGTGAACGGGCCGAAACCACCGTAATCGATGCTCGCCGCAAGGCTGAGAGCATTGTAGCGGATGCCCGTCGCAAAGCCGAAACAATCGTTACCGATGCAAAAGAACGCATTGGCAAGAAAAATGCCGCCGAGGCAGATGTTACCGTGGCCTAGTTAGCACTTAATTTAGTTTAACAGCAACAAAAACACCCCTTTATAAGGGGTGTTTTTGTTTTTCGCTTCGCTTTGGGATGCCGTCCCCAAAGAGGTAATGTCAAAAGCCATATAGTGATTTTGACAAAAATTTGCTTTATTCCCCCGTTTTATTGAGAAAATTCTTCTAACGTTAGTCAAAGAGCCGTTAAGATGACGGCGCTCCGTGTAAAATTTAACGAAGAAAAACGCCCAGCGCTGGAATAAGCACCAACGCCACCACAATCAAAATAAACACAAAAATAGTGATCAGGGCGATAGGCAAAATGCGTTGGTAGCGGGTGTCTTGGGGAACCCGTTGCACTGGGTTACGGCGAATGGCTGTCGGAGCCGATTGAGGCGGCTGCGATTTTTTAGGTTGTGAGACCGCTAATTCAGTAAAAAATAAACCGCCAATCAACACCGGCATGTAGGCTATCATCCAAAAGAAACGCTCGTCGGGCGATATTTGAACACGCATGAGTGGAATGGCTAACCCAACACAGGCCAGCCCACCCCCAAATAAGCTAAGCCCCCGCCGTAGCCCGGCTGCATTTTTATGAGAGCGGGCTGAGTGCAACAACAACATGCCAGTTAGGGTAAAAAAGAAGGTCATGATCAGCACTTCATTTTGTTGGTTTGCTGGCACAAACAAAGGAATGATTAAACCCAAGATTAGCATGATGCTGCCAAAGGTCAGCGCACTAATGGTTTGGATTTGATCGAAATGAGACTTTTTCACGGATTCACACATGATAGCACTAGCCTTTCGACACCCTTATCTTCGCGTTGCGCTCTTGGTTTGTTTGTTTGTGGCGCTTTTGGCCTTGCCTCATTTCGGGCATACCCAAGCAGACGAAGAAGCAAATTTGGCAGAGCGGCAACCGCGTGCCTATGTGCCCATTTTGATCGCAAGCGTGCGTACAACCCCCACCCGTACCCCCATTGCCCCGACAGCCACCCCCAACCCAACCCCTGGCAGCCAAAACAACCCATTACGCGGCATTTATGGCTTGGTGAATGATACTGGCAAAGGCGCGGGGTTGGTAGATGTTGAATTAATGATCACCAGTGATGAGATTGAGTGGACAACCGTGCGAGCCTCACGCACGGATTCACGCGGGTATTATAGTTTTACCGATGCCCCAACCTTGCCCAGTGGGCAAAAATATGCGGTGCATTATGTAAATACGGGCAACAGCAAACGCCTCGATTTGTGGGTGACACATCGGTTGATTACATATACGGCTGGGGCCAACATTAATATGGGGAGCTTTGACGTCGCCAATATTGAGCTTGATTTGCCAGCCGCCAACACCACTATTGGGCTGCCCAATACCTTTAAATGGAAAATACGCAGTGGCCGCAATGAAAAATATCAACTGTCGATATTTACTTTCCCCGATGGCGATATCACCGATTACATTAGTCCGCCGGTAGATGGCGGCAGTTTTGTCTTGAATACCGAGACCTTGCCGCCACATTATGTGCCCTTATTGACCTATGCATGGGAAGTATGGGTCACTGAGCCAACAGGATTGCACACTGCGCCGTATGAAGAAGGTTATGGCTACGGCGTATCATATGAAAAACGAGCCGTCATTTTTAATAACTTGCTGCGTTAGCAACTTCATTTTTTAGAAATTTGCGCTAGTAAGACGATACCGCCGGAGGCTTATCTTGCATCTCCATATAATTAGCCGCATACTATGCCTCAAGGCTATTACCGTTATCCCACGATCCATCAAGACAATATTATATTTGCATGTGAAGATGACCTATGGTGCGTATCAGCACAAGGCGGCATCGCACGCCGCTTAACCTCAGGGTTAGGTGAGGTGTCGATGCCAGCCTTGTCGCACGATGGACAATGGCTGGCGTTTGTGGGCAATGAAGAAGGCGAGCAAGAGGTATATGTGATGCCGAGCATTGGCGGTCCGGTGCAGCGCCTCACACATTATGGCATGAATGCCTTGGTGGCGGGCTGGACACCGAATGGCGAGATTATTTTTGGCAATGATGCCGGACAACCATTTAGTGAAATGTATTGGTTGTATACACTCGATCTAAAACAGCCCACCACGCCCACCCGCCTAAATTTTGGCCCAGCACGGGCCATTGCCCTTGGCCCCAAGAATGGGGTGGTATTGGGGCGCAATACCGGTGACCCAGCCAAATGGAAGCGTTATCGTGGCGGGCAGGCTGGCCGATTGTGGATCAATAACGGCAAAAAAAATACATTTGTGCCATTGATTGAACTAGACAGCAATTTGGCATCGCCAATGTGGTTGCACAACAATCGTATTTATTTTATTTCAGACCACGAAGGTGTCGGGAATCTTTATTCTTGCACCCCCAATGGCAAAGGCCTGCGCCGCCACACCGAGCACAACGATTTTTATGTGCGTTATGCTCAAACCGATGGCGAACGCATTGTGTATCACGCCGGGGCCGATTTATATGTGTTTGAGCCAGAAAAACGCACCAGCCGTAAGGTTGAGGTGGCGTTTTATTCGCCACAAACCCAACGCAGCCGCAAGTTTGTCGATGCAACATGGCATTTGCAAGATTATGCGATTAGCCCCAATGGCAATCAATTGGCCATTACTTCACGCGGCAAATTGTTTACTTTTTGGAATTTTGAAGGCGCCGTAACCCAACATGGCGAAGGGCCAATTGATAAGCGTGACGCAAGCAATATTAGTGTGCGCTACCGATTGCCAACGTGGATCGGTGACGGCGAAGTGATATTGGCGATTAGTGATGAAGGCGGCGAAGAGGCCTTTGTGGGTATACCGCGTGATACGCGCACTTGGCTCAATAACGAGCAAGCCGATTATTTGCGCAAGGCCAATGAACAAGCCAAAAATTTAAATATTGGGCGCGTGACCGCCGTGAAAGCAAACCCGCACAAGGGCCAAATTGCCTTCACCAATCATCGCTACGAGCTAATGCTGCTCGATTTTGAAGAAGATGAGATGAAGCTCAAGGTGATCGATCGCGGGTTGGCGCGGCACATCGAAGGGTTTGACTGGTCGCCCGATGGCGAATGGCTGGCTTATGGCTGTTCGATTTCGTTGCAAAAGAGCGCCATCAAATTATGGCACGCGGCAACGGGTGCGATTCATCAAATTACGCACCCCGTCTTGCAAGACACCCGTCCGGCCTTTGACCCCGCTGGCAAATATTTATACTTTTTGTCGCGGCGGCTGTTTGACCCAGTGTATGACCACATGCACTTTGAATTGAGTTTTCCACGCGGCACAGTGCCTTGTTTGATCACCTTACGCCAAGATTTACCCTCGCCGTTTATTCCACAGCCGCCCGAAGGCCAAACCGAAGAAGAGGCCAAGCCAAAGCCCGAAACCGCTGCCACCACCACGCCAGCGCCCCCCGAAGCCACGCCTGAGCCAAGTGTGACTGAATCGCCACAAACAGAAACGGGCAGCGACACTGAATCCAATACGGCGACATCGGCCCCAGCCCAAGAGCCATCTGCCGAAACCCAAACCGCCCCGCCCAGCGCCGAAGCCACAAAACCCGATGCGCCGAAGCCTGATGCGCCAAAATTGCAAATCGATTTAGCGGGCATTCATACACGTGTCATGGCGTTTCCAGTCGCATCGGGGTTATATGGCAATATTGTTGGCATTAAAGGCAAAAAGGTACTTTACACCTATTACGCCTCAGATAGCGCCCCCAATAATTGGAATGAGGGTGGCAATGAAGCATCGGGCGGAAATTTGGAATGTTATGACTTAGATGACCGGCGCGAAGACACATTGGCAACAGGTGTGTCTGATTTTAAGGTCACGCCCGACGGGGGCACAGTTTTGTATCGGGTGAATAACGCCTTGCGGGTATTTAAAGCCGGTGAAAAACCCGATGACGGCGGCTCAACCCCGCGTAAACGCGGCTGGATTAATTTGCATCGCGTGCGGGTGGCGGTTAGCCCCCCAGCCGAGTGGCAGCAAATGTTTCGTGAGGCGTGGCGGCTGCAACGTGATAATTTTTGGACACCCGATATGTCGCAAGTCGATTGGCTGGCGGTCTATAACCGCTATTTGCCGTTGGTCGATCGCATCAGCAGCCGCAGCGAATTTACCGATTTGATGTGGGAGATGCAAGGCGAATTGGGCACATCACACGCTTATGCATGGGGCGGCGACACACGCTGGCCGCCCCATTACAGCCAAGGCTATTTGGGGGCCGATTTTGAATGGGATGCGAATGCCGAAGGCTGGCGTGTGCAACGAATTGTGCGGGGCGACAGTTGGGATGCCAAAACCGATTCACCGTTGGCTGGGGCTGGCATTAATGTGAAAATAGGCGATATTTTGTTGCAGGTAAATGGGCAACGCCTCAGCCGCGACATTAGCCCTGAGCTATGTCTTGTGCATCAGGCAGGCAATGAGGTGACACTGGTTATAGGCGAGAGTGGGAATCAAGAGCCAAGAACCAAGAACCAAGAAATAAGAAACGAAAGCCAAGAAGCAAGCAAAGAGGGGCAAGCAGCAGATCAAGAGGCGGAAGCAGAGACGCAAAAAGCTGAGCCAGCGGCAGCAAAAATCAAAAACCTGCGTGTGGTGATGGTGCGGGCGTTGCGAACTGATCGCCCCGCCCGTTATCGCGCATGGATCGAGGCCAACCGCACACGGGTGTATGAGGCGACCCAAGGCCGTTGTGGGTATTTGCATATTCCAGACATGAACGCGCATGGCTACGCCGAGTTTCATCGCGGGTATTTGGCCGAGGTTGACCGTGAGGCGCTGATTGTGGATGTGCGGCATAACCAAGGTGGCCATGTGTCGCAGCTCATTTTAGAAAAACTATCGCGTCGGCGTTTGGGTTACGATGTGTCACGCTGGGGTCAAATCCCCACCCCCTATCCGTTTTATTCATTGTCGGGGCCGATGGTAGCGATTACAAACGAACATGCGGTTTCGGATGGCGATATGTTTTCGCACGCCTTTAAACTGATGAAGCTCGGCCCCGTCATCGGCACCCGCACTTGGGGCGGGGTGATTGGGATTTCGGGCTATCGGCGCTTGATCGATGGCGGCGGGGTAAGCCAACCTGAATTTGCCGGTTGGTTTAGCGATGTGGGCTGGAAGATTGAAAATTTTGGCGCACAGCCAGACATTGTCATCGACAATTTGCCGCACGATTGGGCGACCGGTGTCGATTCCCAACTTGAACGCGCCATTATTGAAATTAACCAATTGCTGGCAAACAACCCACCCGTTATACCAACCTTCGATAATCGGCCTAACCGTGCATTGCCAAGATTAAGCCCATAATAAGTATCGTATATTGCTATCCAAAGGTTTTCGCCGATCTCACTATACCCGTGCCAAGCATGGCTTGGCACGGGTATAGTGAGATCGGCATATCGTATTTTGCCGGAATCATGATTGGGGAAATATCCTCAATAACCAAGAAAATACATTTTCATCAATTCAAAATGCTCACATCTACGTATAACTAAATGGATTACACGCAATTCGACGACGCAGCCTTAATTGCACAGATCGCCCGCCAAGATCGCAATGCATTTGAGGCGCTTTATTCACGTCACGCCGCGCAAGTGCTCGGCGTGGTAATGCGCTTGCTTGGCGAACGCAGCCTAAGTGAAGATGTAGCCCAAGAAGCTTTTTGGCGGGTATGGCGATTGGCCAAACAATTTGACGTGACACGCGGCAACGCGCGGGCATGGGTCTTTAGCATTGCGCATCATTTGGCGGTCGATACGCTACGGAAACGTAAAGATGGCAAAAATGTTGAACTAGATGCTGAAGACGAAAATGGAGAAACACGCGATTTACCAGATGAAATGCCAGAAGTGTTAACCCAAGTCTGGGACAAAATATCGGGTGAACGGGTGCGGACAGCGATAAAACAGTTACCCGAAGCACAACAAAAAGTGATAGAACTAGCTTATTTTAATGGCCTAACCCATAAAGAAATAGCCAGCGAGCTAAATGAAGCACTGGGCACAGTCCATACACGCGCTCGACTAGCCATTGCAAAAATGCGTGAATTGTTGGTCGACATGGGGGCAAAATTGTGAACATAGAAGATAAAATTACCCTTTATGCGCTCAATGCGCTTGATGCTGACGAACAAGCAGCCTTTGAGCTTGAGTTACAAAAATCACCCCAACTACGCGCCAAATTAGCCGAAGAACGCGCCATTGTGGCATCGTTTGCCGAGCTAGCCGAGCCAGTAACACCCAGCTCCAAAATGCAGCACCAGCTCATGGCACGTATCGATGCCGATATCGTCAGCCGTCAGCCTAGGCTACAAACCCAAACCAGCGTATGGGCCAATATCACAAACCTATGGCGCAGCATTGCGCCAGTTGGGGCCGTGTTTGCCAGCGTTTTGGCGTTGGTGATGGGGATTTGGGCCGTCAACACCCAGCGCGAATTGACACAACTCCGCAACGAGTGGGCCATCATCAGCCAACCGGGCACCATTGCCGCCAATGTGCCCCCCACCAATAAACAATCCAGCGCCCGCGCCACCGTCTTCGTCACCCCCGGGCACAACCAAGCCATTCTCAGCGTCGCCAACTTAAGCGCCGTCGATACCAAACAAACCTATCAAGCATGGCTCATCCGCGATGGCAAACCCGTCCCAGCAGGGGTGTTTAATACCGATGCCACTGGCAGCACCCAATTTATCATTAAAAGTGATGTGCCTATTAACGGCAAAGAACTCGTGGGGATCACCATTGAGCAAGCCGGTGGCGCAGCTACCCCCAATATGGATAAGCTGATGTTTGTAGGGCCGCTGACATAAAATTAAAAAGCCGAATTTGCAATGACATATCAAGCAATGCTTGATATGTCATTGCAAATTCGGCCAAAACCACATTTGTTTTCGGGCTACCCATAATCGACGATAAAATCGGGGGCCGTTATGAGATACCAACACAGCACCGGATGGATTGAACTAATTTGCGGCAGCATGTTCAGTGGCAAATCCGAAGAACTCATTCGGCGCGTCAAACGCGCCGAGATCGCCCGCCAAAAAGTGCAGGTCTTTAAACCCGTTATCGACAATCGTTATGGCATGTTACAAGTCAGCTCGCACAGCGGCGCTCATGTCGATGCAATACCGGTCTCAACTGCTGCCGACATTTTGGCGCAAGCCAATCCTTATGCCGATGTTATCGCCATCGATGAGGTGCAATTTTTTGATACCGCGATCTGCACCATTTGCAACCAATTGGCCGACCAAGGCAAGCGCGTCATCGTCGCTGGCCTCGATATGGATTTTCGAGGCGACCCATTTGGCCCCATGCCCATTTTGATGACACAAGCCGAAGAGGTCAGCAAGCTACATGCCATTTGCATCGAATGTGGCGCCCCCGCCACCCGCACCCAGCGCCTCATTGATGGCCGCCCCGCCGACTATCACGACCCACTCATCGTCATCGGGGCCAGCGAAAGCTACCAAGCCCGCTGCCGAAAATGCCATATTGTGCCCGGAAAAGGAGAGTAAAAAGTGCTAAGTGATAAGTGGCTTTCACTTATCACTTAGCACTTTTGGGCACTCAACACGCTTATGAAAGCAATTTGCGTTTACCTCGGTTCATCGTTGGGCAATGACCCACGCTATGCCCAAGCCGCCCAACGGCTAGGTGGGTTAATTGCACAGCGTGGGCTAACGCTGGTGTATGGCGGCAGCAATGATGGGCTAATGGGTTTGTTGGCCGATGCGGCATTAAGCGCGGGCGGGCGCGTGATCGGCGTGCTGCCTCATTCGCTACGCGCCAACGAAATTGCCCATCAAGGGCTGAGTGAATTACATTTGGTGGGCGATATGCACGAACGTAAAGCCTTGATGATGAAGCTCGCCGATGGGTTTATTGCCCTGCCCGGCGGCTTTGGCACCTATGATGAATTTTTTGAGGCGCTGACTTGGCTGCAATTGGGGTATCACCAAAAACCGTGTGGGTTGCTCAATATTGCCGGTTTTTATACGCCATTTTTAGCGTATCTCGATCATGTTGTCGCAGCAGGCTTTGTCAAGCCACCACATCGGGCACTTATTCTCGATGATGACGATCCCATCCGCTTGCTAGAGCGATTACAAAACTATCAACATACGCCCATTTCAAAAATATGATGTGCCGATTTTATAATGCCTTGCCGAGCATAGCTTGGCAAAGCATTATGAAATCAGAAAAAGCACCAAAACGCTGTTTCTTAAAATAATTTTTCGCCAAAACCAGTATCTTAATGTTGTCATCAGGCGACTTTGCCACCCGATGACAACTTAAGATACTGGTTTTGACATTAGTTTTGTCTAAATGCCCATAAAAAGCCCCCCAATGTCTGTGACAAACCAACAGACATTGGGGGGCTTTTTTAAGGGCATTTGACAGATTCTCTAATCTGGGGTTAAATGAGGGTCTAAACCATCTTCAATATACATGATTGAAGATAAAAAATATTAATTGGTTTATTTTTATTTATTGATCATTTTTTATCAAGGAGGAAATAAAAATAGGGTTACCTCAAAAAAACAAGAAAAATAAAAAGAACAAACGCTAATTAGCGTTTGTTCGCTTAAATCAGATTTGAGAAAAAAGTCTAATAGAAGCGTTATTTTTTTGATATTTCAAATCATTGAGGCCAGACAATAATTTTAAATTTGTTATTCAGCCGTTTTTTAGTTGTTTATTACAACAGTTGTCTCTTTTCAATAAACATTAGAAATTAAAACAATTTTTCTTTGGGGATCACCCCAATTATTGAAAGAAACCAACAATAATTTTAAAAATTT
Source organism: Thermoflexus hugenholtzii JAD2 (assembly GCA_945877855.1). Lineage (GTDB taxonomy): Bacteria > Chloroflexota > Anaerolineae > J036 > Brachytrichaceae > AQU-03. Next base: position 32,552 of record CAMDWA010000017.1, read on the forward strand.
ATTCAGGAGGAAGTTTTTATCATGGCATCGTCCAAAGTTTACGGATATTTACCAAACGACACCCCCGAGTACGGCAAATTGGCATTGCTGGGGTTTCAACACGTCATTACTATGTTCCCAGCCACCGTGCTGGTGGCGCTCTTGTGCGGTTTTCACATTAGCACCGTATTATTCGCGTCAGGTGTTTCAACCATTGTCGCGCTGGTCTTGTCTCGGCGCGGCATCGGCAAATTTATCCCATTATTTTACGGTTCTAGCTTTAGCTATATTGCGGCCTATACCGGCATTGTACAAGCCATGACCGGCAAGCCCCCAGCCTTCGGCACCCCAGCCTCTAACGAAGTGATTTCGACCATGCAAGCTGGCATTGTCGCCACAGGTATTCTCAATATTTTGGTTGGCTACGCAATCAAATCGCTGGGCAAAAAAGTCATCGACAATATTTTGCCGCCCATCATCACTGGCTCCATCGCCTGTGTGATCGGGTTTGGCTTGGGCTTTGCCGCGCTCGATATGTCATTGACTGTCGTCAAAGGCTATTGGGGCATTGCACTCATCACCTTGCTCGCCACAGTGGCTTTTTCTTATCTTTTGCAGGGCAAAGGATTTCTTGGCATGATTCCCATTTTGCTTGGTGCGGTTGTTGGCTATATCGCCACACTCATTTTTGCACCCGGCTTCATTAAGTTTGATGGGATTACATCCGCCGCCCTCATTCAACCGCCCAATATCACCTTGCCCAACTTCACCAGCCCCTTGGTCGGCACTGCCATCTTTAGCATTGCGATCATGGCCTTGGCCACCATCCCCGAATCAACCGCCCATTTGTATCAAATGAGTCTATACGTCGATCAATTGGCAGATGATCAAAACCGTGAACGCTATCATCTCGACAAGCATATCGGCTTCAACCTCATTCTCGATGGTATCGGTGATTTTATCAATGGTTTGCTGGGCGCAACGGCTGGCACCAACTATGGCGAAAATAACTCATTGATGGCGATTACGCGCAATTACTCTGGACCAGCCCTCATTGCCGCTGGTGTTATTGCAATTTTGCTGTCGTTCTTAGGCCCATTCGCAGCCCTCGTTAACACTGTGCCTGTATTTGTAAGTGGCGGCCTCGCCATTTATCTCTTCGGGGTGATTGGTATGCAAGGCATTGCGCTCATGCAATCAGCCAAGGTCAATTTGTTCGATCCGCTCGAACTCGCCATTGGGGCCACCATCATGGTTATCGGCATCGGTGGCAATATTGGGTTTCCGGGGGGCTTGTTGCCCATCACCATTCCCACACTCTTCCCACAAGGTCTACCCGCTATCGCAACTGCTGCCGTCGTCGGCATCCTCATGAACCTCGTGTTCCGCACCATTCGCAAGAACAGCTAAAAATAAAAAAATGAAGGGGGCAGGATAAAGGATGAAATTCATCCTTTATCCTGCCCCCTTCATCCTTTCTTACTCATTCTTTCAAAAAGTCACGCAGGCGACGGGTATGCGCTGGGTGACGTAAACGACTGAGCGCTTGTGCCTCGATTTGGCGCACCCGCTCGCGAGTAACGCCGAGACGCTTGCCCACTTCTTCGAGCGTATACATCTCGCCATCAAGCAAGCCGTAACGCAATTGCAAAATACGCACCTCACGCGGCGGCAATGTATCCAGAATCTCGCCCAATTGCTCACGCAGCACCTGATTCGTCACCATCTCAGCAGGCGCGGGGCTGTCGTCATCGGGTATAAAATCACCCAACACGCTCTCTTCCTCATCGTCGGTAGGTGTCTCTAAGCTAATGGGACGGCGTGCCACTTGAATCATCTGCTCGGCTTTGCGCACCGTCACATTCAAGGCCTCGGCCAATTCAGCCACCGTCGGGTCACGCCCCAGCTCTTGCGTCAATTGGTGATTGGCGCGTAGCAAACGGTTAATCTGATCACCCATATGCACAGGCACGCGAATGGTGCGGCCCTGATCGGCAATAGCACGCGTCACCGCCTGACGAATCCACCATGTGGCATAAGTGCTGAACTTGTGTCCACGTCGCCAGTCAAACTTTTTAGCAGCGCGAATCAGGCCAATATTGCCCTCTTGAATTAAATCTAAGAAAGGCACACCACGCCCAATATATTTCTTGGCTACGCTAATCACCAAACGCGAGTTGGCATTAATCAAATGCTCACGCGCAGCCATGCCGTCGTCGCCATAATCAGTCAAAACTTCACGATCTGGATGCTCGCCCTTACTCTCGATCAACGTCTCGCGAGATTGCTTACCGCGCTCCATCCGTTGCGCCAAGTCAACCTCTTGAGGCGCAGTTAGCAATGGCACACGCCCGATCTCTTTCAAATAAAGCCCGACGGTATCGTCGGCTTCAATCGCCTCTAAAAGATCTTCGCTGGCTGTCTCGCCAAACTCATCATCTTCATCGTCGTCTTCAATATTTTGCGCCAACTGATCTTGCGCTTCTTCTTCGTTGGCAACAATGGCAATACTGGCATCGGTTAAGTTACCAAATAATTCTTCGAGTTGCTCGGCGTTCTTTTCGGCATCAGGAAAAGCCGACAAAATATCATCATAAGTGACATAGCCTTTCTCGCGTCCTAAGTTAATAAGCTGTTCTTCGACGGTCAATTCTTCGACCGTAATCACTTCGATCATGCCCGGCGATAAGTCGCTGGCATATTGTGATAGATCTTCTTTGATCTCTTCACGGATCACCTTGCCATTTTTAAGGTTCTCGTTAATGATGCCGTGCAATGTCCGTAAATCCTTAATTGGGTCTTTAATCGGATTGCTAATCAGCGCTTCCAAATTCGGCATTTTTAATGGTGAAGGCACAATAGTTGACATCTCATCCTCAATGACCGGCTCAACCGGATTTGCCACGGCTACTGCTTTTGCTGCCTTTTCTGCCTTCGTCGCCTTTACTTTTGGCTTCGCTGTCTTTTCTTCCTTTACTGCCATCTTCCACACACCGCCAATATATAAATTCTTCAATACACCCTTGCCCCATTTCAAACCCAGCCAAGCCAAACACACCACGCCAATTAAGCATGGTATTAGCAATGAAAACACTTTGTTTTTTTACTGAAGTTTAAATGGATAAAGAGCAGGACGATTGAGATTACATACTAGCAAGTAGATGTTGCATTGTCAAGTGGGTATTTAAAAAAAATCTTACAAAGTTTGTGATAAACGCCGAAGCCTATGATTTTCGTTATCAAAAAACAAATAACCAATTCAGTTTCCTAGATATAAACAGTGATATATATAAAAATCTTCACTGCAAAACTAAAACTATTTCGGATAACTATATTGACTCACCCGTTTTTCATTCTGGTCATACAATTCCACAACACCACCGCTATTTGGCCATAATTCTGTATTGCGGTTAAAACTAAGCGGCCCACACCCCCCAGTTAATGGCGGTGAATTGGTGTAGATACGGCATTTCTGATTCGGCGGCAAAAGAAAACCATTACCCAACACCGATAACGATAATCGCTCGCCACCTTTTAAGCCAATACTCCAACCTTTTAAGCTAATGCCTTGGGCGCTCAGGTTTTGCAGCTCTACATATTCATCTGCTTCTTTCAAACTTGCATCACCTTGAAAATTTAAGGTTGTAATCTCAACCAATCCAGCGGCTTCACCCACAGTTGGGGCGGGGCTTGGCTGAATGGGAGATGCGGCAGCGTTAATCACATTGCTAGTTGGCGCAATTGCGACAACAGGGGTTGCAAGGTTTGTCAAAATTAAAGGGCGTGGCGTAAAAGTCGGCGGCAAGGTCGCAACTGGCACATTCACGGGCGAAACCAAAGCCCCCGCCAAGCCTACCGATGTGGGTGTGCGAGGGGGCGCAAGCGTAGGCAATGGCTTCAATGTGCCAATTGGCAGCGCCGGGGTTGGTAAATCTGCCAATAAAACAGCACTGGTCGGCTCAATATTGGCCGTCGGGCGGGGTGACGGCGAAGCCAATACCGCCACAAAAATCGTCGGTGGGGCCAAACCTACCGTCGTTGTTGGCACATTCGTCTGCCGCCGCGCACTGATTTGGGGGCCAAGCCATAGCAAAAAAACAGCCCCACACGCAATCACAGCCAAAGTAACCGCCCCCAATCCCCCCATCCACAGCGCCCCCAAAAACCGAGGTGAAAACCGTAGTGAAGCATTTGTGGCGGGCATATTGACCGCCGATGCTTTGGGGGCAAATGGCGCTGCCAACGCAAATACTTGTTGCCGCGTCAGCCATTGGCTGGTCAGCGTCGCTTCAATTTCGCTAAAACGGTGGGCAAAACGCGGCGCAACAGCGGTATAACGGCATAATTTTGTCTCACGGTCAAAAACAAAAACACTTTTACAGGCCGCACAATGACATTCATCGGCCTGTAATGTCAATGCCCGCCGTCGACACAACGGGCATGTCTTTGGGTGAATACGCCGCAAATCCATTTAGCCAAGCGTCGGTTCAAACATCCGCACACCCCGTTGACGACGATTTAATTCCCACGGATAAACGACAAATGTATCGGTAGTCTCGGCAAAATAATTGGGCTTATGGGTGGGGAATAACGAACGCGCCGGTTTGTAATGTAATACCGCCAATTCGGCACGCGCCCCAAAGGCCTCTAGCCGCCCGCGCACCGTCATAATATGCCGCCCATGCGTCCATACATCGTCAACCACCAAAATACGCCGCCCTTTCGATATCTCTTCGTTTGGGAACTGAAGAAAGGTGGGCCATGCCAACAAACGCGGGGCATCCTCTGAAGGGAACTCGACTGAAGCGACTAAGATATGCCGAATATCGAGCGCCTCAGCAATCATACCGCCCGGAATAATGCCACCACGAGTGACCATTAGTAACGAATCGAACACCCCTTCCATCTGAGGAATAAGCTTATCAATTAAACTGTCCACATCGGACCAAGATAGTATCTGTTGTTGTGAATGCTCCTGTTGACGCATTGTTTTTCTCCCTATTGTCTGGTATAACTTAAAATGGTGTAACTTAAAATATCATGGACGCGCGACCACATCTGATAGCCATTATCACAGTTTTATTTTTACTCATTGCGCTACCGTCTTGTCAACGACAATCGGTTAGCCCCGGTGGGTTACCGCCCGGCCCCCCCAGCGGTGGTGGCGGCTCGGTTGGCGTTATCCAACCCACAAACACCCCCATATTCGCCCCAGCAACCATTATCCCAGCCTTGCCGACCCAAACTTCGGTACCTCCGCCCAATGCCCCAGTATCACCGCCATCTGCGCCTATAGGAGGTGGGACCAGCATTCAACAAACTGTCGTTGTATCGGCTACCCCTCAACCATCACAACCCCCTCCCGCAGCCGATATCGCTTGCAATGTTAAAGGTGTGCACATCGTGGCACAAGGTGAAAACTTATATCGCATCTCTTTGCGTTATCGTATGTCAACAGAAGGGCTGGCCCGTATGAATAATATTTGGGATCCCAATTATTTGCGTGTTGGGCAACGGCTGCAAACCTTGTCTTGTTACACTGTGCGATCTTATGGCTGGTGGGTATGGGAGCGCAGCCCAGCTCCCCCGCCAGCAATTATCGATTCAGGGATGGTCGGGTCGAGCACCTATATCGTGCAACAAGGCGACACCCTCTATCGTATCGCCGTGCGTTTTAACACCACTGTGCGTGACCTTATGATCGCCAATGGTCTGCCAAATGAAAATGTAGCGGCTGGGCAACGATTATTTGTGCCATAAGGTTTAACCCTTTTATCAAACAACAAAAAACGCTTGCACGAGATTGTGCAAGCGTTTTTTGTTGTTTAATGAGGGCAAAGCTCTCACCAACACGCAGTGATCGCGAATTCGGCGAAGGTATTGATTTTTACTACCTCTTAGCAGCATACAAAGCATAAATCACAGCATATTTGCTATATACTTATCACTCAACAACAATTATCAAAGGAGATTCTAATATGTGTGTTCCATTATGCCAACAAAAAATTGCCGAAACCATGCTTAACCGCCGCAATTTCATCAAAACCGTCGGTGCAATCACCGCTGTAGCCGCCGCTGCTAGCCTAGACCAAAAAGCTGCCGCCAGTGTCAACGCTGCGCCACAACAAAACATTTCATATAGCAATGTGGTTGACCTTACGCATACCTTACATCCCGATTTTCAAACTTATAGCGGTGAGAAACAAATTGATCTTAAAAAGGTGTTTTCGCTTAAAAAAGATGGCTATAACTTAAATGGCTATAACTTGAGCAATGAACATGTTGGCACACACATGGATGCGCCATTTCATTTTTCAGATAGAGACAGCGCCGATGCCATTCCAGCACAAAACCTAGTTGGAGCCTTAACGGTTATTGACATCACCGACAAAACCCGCCTCAATTCTGATGCCCAACTGACCATGGAAGACCTGAAAGCATGGGAACGCAAATGGGGGCGTATTCCTGATGGCGCAGTCGTAGCCATGTATAGCGGATGGGAACGTTATGTTAATTACCCTCAATTCCGCAATGCTGATAGCAAGGGCATTATGCATTTTCCCGGCTTTCACATCGATGCCATCAATTATTTGCTCGAAATGCGCTCGGTCAAAGGCATTATGGTTGATACCTTAAGCCTTGACTATGGCAAATCGGCAGATTTTGCCGTGCATTACAAATGGCTGCCCTCAAACCGCTGGGGGATTGAATGCGCCGCTAATTTAGGCAAATTGCCCGCCAGTGGCGCAACGGTTGTGGTCGGCGGGCCAAAAATTGCTGGCGCAACTGGTGGCCCTAGCCGTGTGCTAGCGCTGGTATAACCCTGAATTGAAAAGCCATGAGCCATGAGCTTTGAGCTTTGAGCTATAACACAAATGTTATAACTCATGGCTCACGGCTCATAGCTCATGGCTCACGGCTCATGGCTCATGGCTCATAGCTCATAGCTCATGGCTCAAAGCTCAAAGCTCATGGCTCATAGCTTAGCGCTTCTTCAACATCGGCAAATACACCTTGGGTGCGCCACCAGTGTTAGCCCCGCCCCACTTGGCTGGGCCATACACATTGGTGCGGCCCGTCGTCTCGGTCTCGACTAACCAATAGGTATACACCTTGCCAGCGCTGGCATTGGTGTCAACGAATTCATACGAGCCACCACCGCCACCGCGCCCTTCGCCCAAAATTGCTTCGGGCGTGACCTTCTCAGCATCAATCGCCACAGCCTCGCCAGCGCGATACCCCTCGGCACGATATAACGTAAACGACCAGGTATCGACCTCGCTTGTCGTCACCCACTTTACGCGCACCCCTTTACCGTTGTTTAAGGGGGTGGCCGCAAAACTCGCCAAGGTCACTGCGCTTGGTTCAAATGGGTTATCGACAACGTTACTGTTACGGCTCGTCACAATACTACCGCTCTCTTGACCGCTAATCTGCGCGACGTTGGTAATCACATTCACGGCTTGAGCCGATTCGACAATCCTGACGCGGAATTGAATTTCACGGGTGTCACCCGGATTCAATGTCCCAAGATCCCACACCAATTTTGACCCTACCCGACGAGATGGGGCGGGCACAGCACTGCCAGCCACATATTGCGTGACAGGGCTGTCAATTGGGTCAGTCAACACCACACCTGTTGCCACCGTGCTGCCGGTATTCTTGGCAATCAAGGTATACACCAATTCATCACCCGGGCGCACGCTTGACCCGCTGCCACTGCCATCGGGGGTGGTTACGCTCTTTTCTACGCCAAGTTGAGGCAAGATAAACAAACCAACATCAACTTGCGCCTCAGTCGCGCCACTCACCACATTCACGGCTGGGGTGGTGCCAGTTGAAATATCAGCATCACTGTCTAAGGCTTCATCTCCACCGACATTAGGCGGAGTAAAGATATACCCCCCCGGCAAAGTGAAGGTTGCGGTATAGGTGCCACTGATCAGATTGGTAAACAAGTAGTTGCCGCTGGCGTTGGTGGTGGTGGTGCTAATGACAATACCATTGAGATATAGCTTGACCGGCACATTCGCCACCCCCGGCTCGCCTGCATCTTGAATACCATTATTGTTCACATCCAGCCATACCCGATCACCCAAGCTAGCTGGTCGCCAGAAACCGGCATCGACGGTTAAGTTCGATATCCCCGGCGACAACACAATTCCCCCCACTTTGCCATTCACAGGGTCACTATCGGCTGTATCGCCGCCGACATTAGCAGTGGTAGGCACATAGTTTGGTGGGGTAATAAATTCGATACTATAAGGCGCATTGGCCAGCAAATTATCGAATTGATAATAACCCGTCACCGTTGTGGTGCTGGTCAATGTGCCAGTCGGCGTGGTCAAGACCACAATCACATTGGCTATACCCGGCTCATTGCTGTCTTGTTGTCCATTATGGTTAAGGTCTTCCCAAACCAAATCACCCAAGCTCAATGGCCGCCAAAAGCCAGCGTCAATGGTCAAGTTCACCTCTTCTGGCCCCAAGATGATATTGATCACCTGGCCGCCAATCGGATCGCTATTGTTGGTATCGCTCACAACACCGGTGTTAAGGGTAGGCAAATACCCAGTTGGGGTGCTAAATGCGACCGTCAACGGCACACCGGGTGTCACATTGGTAAAAGTATAGAGGCCTTTTGCATCCGTTACGGTCGTAATTACCCCGCTGGGTGTATATAACGTTACGGTTACGCCCGGTATACCGGGTTCGTTGGGGTCTTGAAGCCCATTATGATTGATATCTTCCCATACCCCATTGCCCAAAGTAGCATAAGGCGGGTAGAAACCAGCATCAATGGTTTTATTGGTTTCACCACTCACCAAGACCACATTTGTTACCTTCCCGTTAATCGCGTCGCTATCCAATGTGTCTGTCGTCACATTGCTTTGGGTTGGCGAATAACCATTCGGGGTGCTGAACTCAACGGTATAGGGAATGCCCGGCACCAAATTTGTAAACGTATAAGCGCCATTTGCATCTGTTACGGTTGTAATAACGCCCGTTGATGAAACCAGTGTCACCGTCACGTTGGGTATACCCTTCTCGTTTGGCCCTTGTTGACCATCGGGCACTTTGTCATACCACACAAAATCGCCAATGACAGCGGGCTTAAAGAAACCGGCATCAATATTGAGGTTAGATTCATTTGGCCCCAATACGATATTCGTCACTTTACCATTGATGGCATCGCTATTATTCGGGTCATTCATTACACCCACATTTTGGGTTGGGCTATAGCCCGCTGGGGTGGTGAATTGGACCGTGTAAGGCACAGCCGGTAGCAGATTGGTAAAGGTGTAATAACCGTTTTGGTCTGTCACCATCACTACTGTATTTGTCGGTGATAACAATGTCACCGTCACGCCAGCAATCCCTAACTCACCAACATCTTGCAAGCCATTGCCATTCACATCCTCCCACACCTTGTCCCCTAACATCGCCACAATCGACCTAAAACCAGCATCAATATTCAAATTGTTCTCACCACTGGTCAAAACAAGATTTGTCACTTTGCCATTCACAGGGTCGCTGTTATTTGGGTCGTTGGGTATGCCACTGGTGGTCGTGGGCGTAAACGCAATTGGGGTCGTAAACGCAATTGTGTAAGGGATACCGGGCGCTAAGTTGGTAAATGTGTAATTGCCGTTGGGGTCCGTCACAGTCACAACTGTGCCCGTCGGTGTATACAAAGTTACGGTCACGCCCGGCAATCCAGGTTCGCCGCTCTCTTGCGTTCCATTCGTGTTGCTGTCATTCCATACCTTATCACCCAACACAGCTGGCCGCCAAAAACCTGCGTCAATGTTCAAATTGCTTTCATTAGGCCCAAGCACAATATTGGCGACAGTGCCATTCACGGGGTCACTGTTGCTTGCATCGTTTGGTACCCCGCTGGTTAAAGTTGCAACATAGCCTTGCGGCGTTGCAAATGTAACGGTATAGCCCACCCCCGGCACCAAATTGCTAAAGGTATAAATGCCACTTGCGCTGGTTAACGTCATTAAGGTCGTGGTTGGGGTTTGTAAGGTCACAGTCACGCCAAGGATTCCTAGTTCACCCACGTCTTGTATCCCATTCCCATTCTTATCTTCCCAAACTTTATCACCTAGCATCGCCGCCACACCGGTATAGTAGCTCATGGCAGTATCGGTGACGGTCTTAGATACCACTACGGGCGGCACAAATGGCAAATTAGGTAGATCGGGTTGTGGATTGGTAATCAACATGGTTCCGGTCACACTCGCCATATTTTGATACGCCCCAATTTGCACTACCCCCACCTTTTGACAAGTCGTGTTCGCACCTGCCGCCAACTCGGTCTGTGGGCAACTAATCATGCCTTCGCGGTTATCCATCACCATGATATTACTCAGGGTAATGTTGCCCGTGTTCGTCACAATATATGTCCATGTCACTGCACTGCCAAAAGCAAGGGTATTGCCCGGCGAACCAACCAGCTGCCCATTGGTCAGCTTTTGCACATCGATACCAGGCTGCGCCCCATAATAATGGCTTGGGTTTGTTGCGGTAACCGCTTGGGTTGGCGATAATGGGTTTGTGCCCGTTACGGTCGCCATATTGACATATGCGCCAGCCGTAACCACCCCAACAGCCTGACACGTCATTACCTCGCCCGCCTGTAAAACACTCTTCGGGCAAGTAATCGCCCCTAGCTTATCATCCACAAGCGCAATATTGGTCAATACCACACCGCCCGCATTGGTAACGACATAAGTCCACGTAACGCTGTCGCCAACATTTAACACAGGCCGATTACCCGCAGTATCAGCATCATAACCAAGCGTATATTTGCGCACCATGAGACCAACTGGCAACAATACAAACCCAGCATCAATATTGTTGTTGTTCTCATTAGGTGTCAAGGTCACACTCGGCACACTGCCATTTACAGGGTCACTATTGTTCGAGTCATTTGGCACGCCACTGACTGCTGTCGGGGTAAACCCGGCGGGGGTGGTAAATGACAGCGTATAAGGTATACCCAGAATAAGGTAAGTAAAGGTATACAAACCATTGGCATCGGTGGTTGTCACCAACGTTGTGGTGGGGGTTTGTAATGTTACGGTTACACCCGGCATTCCTAATTCCCCGTTATCTTGTATCCCATTGACAACACTATCATTCCATACGCGGTCACCCAAGCTAGCCGGTTGCCAATAAGCAAAGTCAAGACTTAAATTATTGGTAACACCAATCGTTACAGGGGTACCGCTAAATTTATGGTTTTTATTGTCATTGTCAAGGTTATTGCCATCAGTTGCGATAATCGTCGATGGAATCGTCGTATTTGGCACTGCCATTGACACCACATAAGCATCATTGGCATGAACTGTGATACTGTAGTAACCGCTGCTATCGGTTGTCGCGGTATAAGCTACCCCGCCGGTGCTAGTGGCTGTTACCACCGCCCCTACTACAGGGGTGATGACACCCGTGCTAATCAAACCATCACCATCATTTTCAATCCACACACGGTTGCCAATCAACACCTCCTGCTTCAAGGCAAAGTCAATATTTGAATTATTGCTGGTCGTGATCACTACGCTCACGCCATTGGTATGGTTCTTGTCATTCGTGCTGCCATCGGTGTTGCTGGTCGGGTTCACACCCGCCGAGTAACCAACGGGCAAACCATAATTCACGGTATAAGTGTCATTGGCTGGCACCGTGATGGTATACAAGCCATTGACATC
>CAMDWA010000018.1 GCA_945877855.1 Thermoflexus hugenholtzii JAD2
TAGGATCGAACGAATGTGTGTTACTTCTTTTTCGGTCAACCGCCGACTTGGGGCAAAAATAACTTTGAATGTGAGTCTGACTTTGCTTTGATCTTGCTGTTTCCACTTTTCTAACGAGATTTCATGTATCTTTCCACGTGGATCAGTAATAGTAAATTTTTCACCTTTATACGTATCTATGATTTCTCGTAATGATTTCCCAGGGTTTCCAAATTGTTTTGTGCCTGAATCCTCTAAATTGATTAATTCAATTCGATATTCACCGGGTATATTTTTATAAGCTTCTTCTAATTTTTGATGAAACATATGTCAATCTCCTTAACAGTAATTAGTTACAAAACAATTTGATGAAATTTCGCAAGTCTCTGTGTTATAACAAATCAAACACTTCATCTTGTTACAAAGATCGATCCAATTTTCTGACCACCAGCATTGCCATGGCGATTCTGCATTGGCTGATTTTGGCGAAGTTATTAGATTTGCCCTTGTTCCTAAAAATGCAAAAAGACTTCCTAATATTGCCTTGACAAAACTTCTTCTGGATGTTCTCATAAATATTTCTCCTTCATATGTCGTGTTGAATTTATTCTAAGTTTATTATTGTGACTCCCCTAAAGTAGAGACTAAATAAACAAATTAAAATTACCAGAAAACATCACATATCACAAGGTCCCCCCTACTATAAATTCATAGTAGGGGTAACTATGCCACCAACCCACGATGCAAAGCGCGATACTTGGCCTCGACCCGCGAATGCACAGCCATGCCAATACGTTTGTGCCTTATGCGGAAAAAAGACCGCCCTGCGCCGTTATTTCCCCTTCTCGCACCTTTATTTGCGGCTATACTGAGCGCATATAAAAGGCGTAATTATGTCATTAACCATTGCATATCAGGGCGAACCGGGGGCTTATAGCGAGCAAGCCTCGTTCGACTTTTTTGGCCCAAATTGTGTGCCGCAGGGCAAAAAACTGTTCGATGATGTGTTCGATGCCGTTGCCAGCGGCAATGCCGATCACGGCGTGGTGCCGGTCGAGAATACCTTGGCGGGCAGTATTCATCGCAATTATGATTTATTAGTGCGGCATCAACTGCACATCATCGGCGAGGTGATGGTTCCGATCAATCACCAGCTGCTCACCTTGCCCGGGGTTGCGTTGGCCGATGTAAAGCGGCTCTATTCGCATTGGCAGCCGTTGGGGCAATGTGAGCATAACCTGCGTAAGCTTTTGCCCACTGCCGAGCGAATTGAGGTGTATGATACGGCGGGTAGCGCCAAGATGTTGGCTGCCGAGCAACGGCGCGACACCGCCGCCATTGCCAGCCGTCGTGCTGCCGCCATTTATCAATTGTCTATTTTGCGCGAGTCAATCGAAGATGACCCTTCGAATGTGACGCGCTTTGTGGTGTTATCGCGGCAACCAGCGCCACAAATGCCCGCATCGGCCAAGCCAAAAGGCTATAAAACGTCGATCGTGTTTACAGTTCCAAATATTCCCGGCTCGTTATATCGGGCGATGGCATGTTTTGCCTTGCGTGATATTGATTTGTGCAAGATCGAGTCACGTCCGGTGGCGGGTTCGGCGTGGGAATATTTCTTTTATATCGATTTTATCGGGCATCCCGACGAAATAACCTGCGCACGGGCATTGGCGCACCTTGGCGAATTTGCCTCGATGTTGCGGGTATTGGGAAGTTATGAACGGGCAAATTAATGAAGTAAGGAGAAAAACAACATGAAAATGATACTGGCCATTGTGCAGGCCGATGATGCAGGAAAGACCATGAGCGCGTTGGTGGAGAAAGGCCACCGTGTGACGCGGGTTGCGACCGAAGGTGGTTGGCTGCGCCGCGAAAACGTCACCCTATTATTGGGTGTTGAAGACGAAAAAGTCGAAGAAGTGATGGCGATTCTCAAGAAAACAGGCCGCCGCCGCACCTCATATATCAGCGTGCCGCGTGAAGTGCCGGGTGCACTCAATGCCCAAGTCATCGACGTTGAAGTGGGTGGCGCTACGGTATTTGTTTTGCCGGTCGAACGGTTTGAACACATGTAGAAGGAAAGGATGTAGGAAGAAAGGATAAAGGATGAAGGATGAAGGATGAAGGATGAAAAAATCACCCTTCATCCTTCATTCTTTAGCCTTTCAATCGCGGTTCTCAACGCAAGCGCAACCGCGTTGGCGTTGCGTTGTAGGCGGGTGCGGGTGAAGTGATAAGCGTCGCTGTTGGGTGTGTGGGCGGCTAAATCTTTGACACAAGCGAGGGTGGGCAAGTGCGGCTGACCGAGGGCCGGATCATGATCAAATTGCCCAGCACGGGTATAGGTGATGGGGATGAGGATGCGGCTTAACTGCATCAAGGTGCGATTGGTGGCGCGAATGGTTTCGGGCGTGGCTTGATCGATATTGGCTGCTAAGTTGCTGATTGTGGCACTGAATTGCTCGATTTCGGCTTGCAAGGTCTTGGCGCGTTGTCGCAATGGCCCAAAATCAAAATGTGATGTAGCAATCTGCTGATAGTCGGTTAATGTGGCAACAATATCGTTGATGACCGGCCTAAAATCCATTGGCAACAAGGCCGAGCGCAACAAACGCCAAACCGTGCTGACATAAATGCGTGTGTCGAGCGCCAGCACCGCCAAATCAACTTTGTCGAGCGTGTCATCGACCGTATGCCACCACCACGGCATTTTGCCGCCAAACAATGCGCCTTGGGCCTGCGACACATAATCGGTATCGCCCTCACGCATGGGCACTTGACTGAGCGACATAAACAGGGCCGGAATGCCGATGCCGTTGAAGCTCATATCACCCGCCCGCACGTGGCGATGGGGGTGAGCAGATTGTTGGGTATGTTGTTGAATGACGCTGACGCCCAATTCGCCGAGTTCGAGGTTGGCCGGAAAGCTGCCATAAAAAGTGGCCCCACGTGCGCCGGTCGAATCGATATTGACGTGGGCGACGCAATGATCATGCAAGCCCTCCCAATGGGTGTCGGCATACCACGTTGAGCCAGAATAGCGCCCATGACTATGCCCGCTCCACATCGCCAAACGCAAGCCGCGTCGCAATTGCTTTTGTTGGCTGGCGATTACCCGCGCCACCTCCAGCATGGTGCTGTTTGCGCTGCCGTTGTCCATTGCGCCATAGTCCCACGAATCGAGATGCCCCGAAAATAGCACCAAATCATCCTCGCCATTTGGCGCGGTCAAATCGGCAATCAGAATGGGGGTGTTTTTCCATTCACGCAACACGTGTGTGCTGATGACCACCTGCACCAGCCCGGTGGCACATTGGGCGCGTAATGCGTGCCCATCGGCCTCACGCACCGATACCGAAGGCGTGTTGGGCAACTTGGCCGCACTTTCGGGGGTGGGGGTTCCCCAGATCGGGCTGACAATCATGTAATGCAAATGGGCATCGTTGATGAAAATTTGGCCGATGCTACCGGCTTGCTCGGCGGCCAATACGGCGCTGGGCGAGGCGAGGCCATTGACCAACACAATTTTGCCGCGCACCTCATGGGCGGCATAATCGGCGGGGCTGCCATAGCCAACATCCACTAAATCGCCGACGAGGCCATCGACACTTTTGCTATAGGCGGTGCCGAGGCAGGCGATGGGCGCGGTTTGCCCAATCACATGTAACGTGGCTGAAAGCGGCCAACTGACCAAGGCCGGATGTTCGAGGATTTGGGTGGTGTAGCCATAGTCGTTGAATTGGCTGCGGCAATAATCGAAGGCTTGGCGTTCTTCGGCAGTGCCAGACAAACGCACATATTTGGCAATTTCGCTGTTGGTGCGCCACAACCAATCGCCTGAGACTTGCTGGCACAAATGGGTTTCGGTCAGGGCATCGAGGTTGGCGCTGCACATCGGGCGTTGGCCGTTTTCGATCTCGCGCAGCATGGTGATCATGTGATCGAGCAGCGGGGTGGCGATGCCATGCGCCCGCCCGCGCTCGGCGATGATGGTCATCTGCGGGTCAAGCTCGGTTTTGCGTTTGCGAATGGCGAGGTCGCGCCAGATGCCGCTGTGGGTTTTCTTGTCGCGTTTACGCAGCGCCACTAACGCATTGATCGATTGATCGAGCGCGGCGGCGTTGGCTTGGCGGTAAAGGTTGGGGTCGTAGCCGTCGAAGCCGATCGATTGCACCCCCTCGGCATCGGCGATGGCGATGATTTCGTGTGCCAGTGCGATGAGGGTGAGGCGATACTGGTCGATGGCGTCGGCCATGCTCAGGTTGCTGAGGGCGGTGGCAAATAACATCGCGCCATAGCCCAATTTGCCCCACAAATACCCCCAAATGTTGGTGGTGGTGCGCACCGGGCCGTCGCCCCAATGCGCTAAGGCGTCGCGCAAGGCGCTCAGGCGTTGGCTGTCACTGCCGTCTAATTCACCAATAAAAAACGCGCCCGGCCCGCCAAAATGAATAAGGCCGGGTGATAGGTAATCGGCAGAAAAATTGACAAAACAGCCGATGGTGCGCTCGGCCCCGACCATGTCTTTGATGGTTAATTCGTTTAGGCCATTTTGGGCCGAGAGAATGTAGCCGTTGGGGGCGAGATAAGGCTGAATCATCGCGGTGGCGGCGCGGGTGGCTTGGGCCTTGGTTGCCAAAATAACGCGGGTGAGCGAGGCCGGTGCAAAGGTGTTGGGCAAGTCGGCGGGGGTGATGGCGCGGGCGGCGACCGTAAATTCTTCGGCATAGCCGTGTATGGTTAGGCCGTTGCGGTTAATGGCCTCGACATGGGCGGGGTCTTGATCGACAAACAGCACCTCTTCGCCGCCGCGTTGCATATATGCGCCAATGGTTCCGCCGATGGCTCCGGCTCCGATGATGATGTAGGTGTTCATAAAAGTGCTGAGTGCAAAGTGTAAAGTGTAAAGTGAAAAGTAGAAAGGCCAAAAATCTGCTACTTTCTACTTTCTACTTTCCACTTTGCACTTTCTTATGGCGCTTTTTGGGCGCTGCGCGGGTCGAGGGCATCGCGGACGGCATCGCCGAAGAAGGAGAAGCCGATCATGACGATGGAGAGACAAATGGTGGGCAAAATGCCGAGATGCCAATAGCTTTGAATGTAGTTGGCGGCCCCGCCGACCATTTTGCCCCAGCTTGGGGTGGGTTCGTTGATGCCATAACCAAGAAAGCTGAGTGAAGATTCGAGAATGATGACGGATGGGATGCTAAAGGTGATGGCGACGATGAGCGGATTGAGAATATTGGGCAGCACGTGGCGCAAGGCAATTTCGGTGGTGCTGCTGCCTAGGGCGTGTGAGGCCTCAACAAACTCGCGGCCACGATAACCCAATACTTGTGCTCGCACCAAACGCGCCAATTCGGGCCATGCTAGGAGCGAGATGGCGAGGATGAGGTTGGTAATGCCGCCGCCCAACACAATGACAACGAGGATGCGGAATAATAGCGCTGGCAAAGCCACAAAGACTTCGATTAGGCGGTTGACCACAAAATCGATCCACCCGCCAAACCAACCGGCGCTAAAGCCAAGCACCAACCCCAACACCAGCATGATGGCTTGGGCAGCCAGCGATACGATAAGGCTGGTGCGCGCGCCCCAAATTAGCCGCGAAAGCACATCGCGGCCCGACTCATCGGTGCCGAGCAAATATTCGGGCGATTCGCCGGGCGCTTTGTAGGCGTTGATGGCGCTGGTGTTTTGATAGTCGTGGGGTGAGATGATGGGCGCAAAAATGGCACATAAGACAAAAAGTGCCACGATGACAGTGCCGATTAAGCCGAGCCGATTGCGCGAAAATCGGCGCAAGGCCAGCCGCGCCGGTGAAAGGGGTTTGCCGATGACGACTTTGGCGTTAGCGGCCTTAGTGGGAATAGAGGATGTCATTTGCATGGTTTAAGATTTTGAGCCATCGATACGAATGCGGGGATCGGCGACTGTATAGAGCAAATCGGTGAGCAAATAGGTGATGCCCCACAACACCGCCACAATCAGCACGGTTGCCATAATGACGGGGTAATCGCGGGCTTGGATGCTATCGATAAAATAGCGCCCGACGCCCGGAATGTTGAACATTCTTTCGAGGATGGCTGAGCCGGTGAGGGCGTTTGGAATGAAGGGGCCGATGACGGTGAGGATGGGAATGAGGGCATTGCGCAGGGCGTGTTTGAGCACCACAACCTTAAATGTTAGGCCTTTGGCGCGGGCGGTGCGCACATAATCTTGGGCCAATACTTCAAGCATCCCGGCGCGGGTATAGCGGGCAATGGTTCCGAGTGGCAATAGGCCGAAGATGATGACGGGCAAGACCGCCGTCAATGGCTCATTGACCAAATCCCAGCCGGTATAGGGCAGTAGTTTCCAGCGAATTGAAAATAAATAGAGGCCGAAAATACCCAAGGCAAACACCGGCACGGTGATGCCGACGACTGAGATTAATGTAACCACATAATCGATCAGCGTATTTCGTTTGATGGCGGCCCAGACCCCCAAGATCAACCCAAGCGGGATGCTCCATGCCAATGACAAAGCCCCAAAAATAAGGCTGGCTCCCCAATATTTGCCAAAGAGGGTGACGATTTTGTCGCCCTCGGCGACATAAGAGGTGCCAAAATCGCCTTGTACGGCGTTGACGACATAGCGCCCCCACTGCACATAAAATGGTTGATCAAGCCCATATTTGCGCTTGATATTTGCCATCGCTGCCTCGGAGAGCGGTTGTTTGTTTTGATCAAACGGCCCACCGGGCACGTTATACATGAGTGCGAAGGTTAGAAATGACACAACTAGCAAGACGAAGGCCATGCCGCTGAATCGGGTAATGAGAAATCGGGCCATTTTTATAGAAGGATGAAGGATAAAGGGTGAAGGGTGAAGGGTGAAGGATGAAGGATTGAGGATTGAGGATTCATCCTTCATCCTTCATCCCTTATCCTTCAAAAGGGTGGTTTTGCATAGCCGACACCAAAGGGTTCTTCGGGGCGGTTCCATTCGCCGAGCAGGGCGCGGCGTAGCGGGGTGGTGCGAGCCATAAAATCTTTGTCGTTGCCAAAGCGGTCTGATTTGATCAGCCAAGGCGGGGCATACACCATGTGCATGGTGAAGCGATCCCAATCCATCTCATTTTTGTGTGAGCGATGCCACACCCCTTGATGAAATAATAGCGCGGTGCCGGGCTTGCCGCACACCACTTGGGTAATGGGAAAATCGGTATCTGGCTTGATGCTTTTTGGCAATGGCATCGATACATTGTGGCTGCCGGGGATCATCGCCATGTTGCCTTGATTGGGCTGCGATTGATCGGTGAGGTAATAGCCGATGCGCAATTGCATGAGCGGTGTCGGCAGGGCCAAGCGTCGAAAATCATACACGCTTGAGCCGTCTTGATGCCATCCCCCTGATTTGCCGCCTGCCGGTTGCACGGTGCACCATGTGCTTTGCAAAATAAAATAATCGCCCATGATGGCGCGCACTTTGGCGAAGGTGGATGGATGGTCGATCAATGCTTCGATGGCTGGCTCAGTTTCGTATAAATGACCGAGTTGTCGCCATTCGCCTTTGGGGTAAGGGGCGTGGGCACGTTGTGAGGCATCTAAACAGGCTGCGACTTCGGCGGGGCTGAGTGCATCGGGGATGATGAGATAGCCAAATGTCTCGAACATAAACCGTTCTTCTTCGGTTAATGGGCCGGGTTTTGCAATTGGTTCAAGCATTTTTACCCTTTCGGTATAACATAAAACGTGATGGGCTTGGCGGCACGCATCACGTTTTATGCTTTATTTAGGTGTTAATTGGTTTATTTGGGCGGGGTTGGGCGTAGGGCGGTCACATCTTTGGTGACATACACGGTTTGAATGGTGCTGCCCATGCTCGAGTTGACGGGGAATGACATCCCGCGTGACTTGTTGACTTTGCCACCCTTGAATTCATCGCCGGTGAGGTAGGGGCGCCACAAGGCCACATCGGTTTGGGTGTGTGACCAAATGGCGGGGGCCTCTTCGACCAAGAGCTTTTCAGCTTGGCGATACATTTCATTGCGCTTGGCGGTGTCGGTCATTGGGCCGGCTTCGTCGAGCAATTTCTGGAAGTTTGCATTGTTCCAGTTATGGCGACCATTGCTCTTGAACACGCTCAGCATGTTCGATTGATCGAGATAGTCCATGCCGTAGCTGATCATGCCAAAATCCATTTGGGTGGGTTTGGCGTTCAAAGCATCCATGAATACTTTCTGCTCAACGATCTTAATTTCGACTGGGATACCCAATACTTTCTTGATTTCATCGCCAAATACTTGGGCGACGGCTTTGCGCACTTCGTTATACGATTGGTTGCCTTCGTTGCGCACTTGCAAGGTCAGCTTGTCTACCTTTTGGCCCGATTCAGCATAGAGCTTCTTGGCGAGTTCTGGGTCATACTTTTGAATGGGGGCCAGTTCTTGCACGTTTGAGCCGGGGAAACCGGGGGCGAGGAAGGAGACCGCTGGCTTGTTGGATGGCTCTTTGATGATGACTTTTGAGAGTGAATCACGGTCGAGCAAATGTGACAAGGCTTGGCGGAATTTCACATTGTTATAGGGAGCCTTCGACATGTCGAAGAAGAAATAGTTGGTGCGGAAGTCGCCAACATCGGTCGAGATGTCTTTGTTTAACTTCGGATCATCGAGGGCGAGCTTGAGGTCAGCAACGTTGGCTGGCACGGCATAGTCAATTTTGCCGGCTTGATAGGCCTGAATTTGGCTCTCAAATGGCAAGGCGATGATCTTATTGAGATAAGGCTTGAGGTCATCTGGCAAATTCTTGTTGGCCGAGGCGACGTAGCGGGTGGGTGACCATTCGGTGACGATGAATGGACCAGACGAGACGGCGGTCTTGGGGTCAGAATTGTAGGTTGGGCCATACTTCTCGAGCGCGGCCTTTTGCATTGGCATGAAATAGAGCAACAAGCTGGGCAAATAAGGCGTTGACTTGGTGGTCTCGATAATCAATTCTTTGGGGTTTGCACCTTGGCGAATACCGATGTCTTCGAGTTTGCCTTTGCCAGCGGCGGCTTCAGAATAGCCTTTAATATTGCCCTCTTCCAGATACCATACAAAGTCCCAAGCGGTTTTGGGGTTGGCGGTGTGCTGTAAGGTGGCAATGAAGTCTGCGGCGGTCACAGGTGTGCCGTCCGACCAGTTCAAATCTTCGCGCAACAAGAACGTCCATGTTTTGCCGTCGGCGCTGGGTTTCCAGCTCTTGGCTGCACCCGGAATGGTCTCAAAGTCTTTGTTGAGGCGGGTGAGCGAAATGGCATACAGGTCTGACAAACCACCACGGTTATAAACGCTGGCGGTGATATCAGCAAATTTTGAATCTTTTGAAGCGCCTTGGGCTGGGATGACCATCACTTGTTGGTCGCTGGGGGCGGCATCGGCGGGTAGCTTCTTGCCAATGCTGTTCATGCCATCGGCGGCGGGTGCTGGGGCGGCTGTGGCGGCGGGCGCTGCCGTTGCAGCAGGTGCGGCGGGTTTTGTGGGTGCGGGTGCAGCCGGGGCCGTTGTTGCGGCAGGCGCTGCTGTTGCAGCAGGTGCTGCAGGTTTGGCTGGCGCGGCGGTGGGTGTTGGCGACGCACAAGCCGTTAGCGCAAGGGCGAGCACAACGCTTTGGGTAATGGTATTTGCAAATCGATTTTTCATATATTCTCCTTTTGATGTCTGATAGGATTTAGTCGATTGACTATAGGTAATTGTATGCGACTTTTTCATGGCTAATTTAATTCTTATTGCCACATGAGTAAGGTATTGAATTTATGTTAGTTCGTAATATTGCCGCGATACCGCAAATTCATCCTATCTCTTTGGGTTTTATGCTTGTAGAGATACGATGAATTTATCTTAATACTGGAATTTATTTTAAATCTTAAATATCTATTTTTTGTAAGGGTCAAGATGCTATCGGAACCATCAAATCGGTATTTTTGCCTAAACTTTTGTCATTTCGAAATTTAAAGACGCAGAGCGCTTGCGCGGTGCGTCCAACAATGTAAATGAACTAGCTTGTCACCCCGACGCGAAGCGAGGGGTCTTTGCATAACATACCGTTATAGCGTATCTTAAGTAAAGATTCCTCCTCGTTCCTCGTCGGAATGACAAGTATGATATACAATAAATCTAAGTTCATGAGCAGCAAAGCGAGAAATCTTTGCGTAAATTGAGGCTGAAAGCGTATGTTATGCAAAGATTGAAATGAAGGTTTCGTTATCATCTTAACCCCTACACAATTTGCGCTATTCGGTCTTCAACGCCAAAATGGGGTCTAGCTGCGTGGTGCGCAAGGCTGGGTATAAACCCGCCACTACCCCGATTAAAATTGAGAATAAGGTGCCGGTGATGAGCAACCACACTGGCGTAATAACGCTAAAACTGGCACTGGGTGTTGCGGCTGCGCCAGCCGTTGTGGCAGTGCCTTGGCCCAAAAATTGGCTGATGATGACACTGAGCACTGCACCTGTTGCCAGCGCAATCAAATTGCCCACCACGCCCCCAATTAACCCAATGAGACCGGCCTCGCCCAAAAACATAAACATCACATCACGGTTGGTGGCCCCCACCGCCTTCATCAGCCCAATCTCGCGTGAGCGCTCGTAGATTGCCATCATCATGGTATTGGCGATGCCAAACCCAGCCACCAGCAAGGCAATGCCCCCAATGGCGCTCAGCACAATTTGAATGATGCGAAATGACTGGTTGAGTTGGCGAATGATGCTGATGGGCGATTGCACGGTGTAGCCCATTTCGAGCAAAATGGTTTCTAGGCGCTGCGCGTCTTGGGGCGAATTGACGCGCATGATGGCTTGATTATAGCCGTCTTGTTCGGGGTTGGCGCGGTTGCCACTTTGCCAGGTGTTCATTTCAATCACCTCGCGCACTGGCAAATAGATCATGCGATCTTGGCTGCTGCCGGTTTTTTTGAGCACCCCTGCCACCAAAAAGGTCCATTGTTGCTGCACTGGGCGGCGGTCGGGGCCGATTTTGTTACCCATAAATTGAATACGCTGATCTTGTAACGGCTGGGGTTCGGGGGTGCTGATGGCTGGCGCATTGGCGGCGGCGGCTGAGCCAGCCGCGCCCGGGCGGGCGGGTTGCCGTCGGGCGCTGGCATCAAAAAACAAACGCCCGACCTCGGCCCCCACCACAATTTGGCCGGGGCCTAATTCGGCATTGCCGCTCTCAAGCTCATAGCCGAGGCTATCGAATAAATCCGGGTCAACCCCCACCATTTCTTGGGCAAAGCCATCTAAGCGATTGAGCCGCAGCCGAAAACTGTTTTGTAAATTTAAGGTCGGTGCAACCCCTTTCACGCCGGGCAGCGCATTTAATTCATCGAGCGCGGCTTGTTTGATTTTAGGCGTGAATTGGGCTTGGTTTAACGTAAAATCAGTGGCTGCTTCGGGGTCAGTGCTGGCGCTCAAGGCGCTCTGCACATCCAAATTGGGGGTCAGGCGCATCTCGGTCAGGTCATTCGAGCTGCTCATGCTCTTGATGGCGCTTTCTTGCAAGCCCACGCCCAACGATACCAATAACACCACCGAGGCCGTGCCGATCACCACGCCCAAGGCTGTCATCAGCGCCCGCACTTTCATGCGTAGCAAATTAAACACAATCATGCGGATGAGTTCGAGAATATTCATAAAGGTGGCAGGTGAAAAGTGAAAAGTGAAAAGTGAAAAGTAGAAAGTGCAAAGCCGCAGTTATTACTTGCTACTTTTCACTTTTTACTTTTCACTTTCCTAGCTTCCTAACCCCAATAACCCCTTGAGCAAGCGGATGATAAAGCTGTCTGGCTGGGTTTGATTTTGGGGTTGGGTAGTTTGGGGGCGATTGTTGGGGTTGGCCGGATTGGGCGCGTTTTGGGTTTGCGATACAACGATGGTGCGGCTGACCTCGATGGGTATTTTTTCGATGATGGCTTGTGGCTGGTTAAACTCGTCGAGATAATTAAGACGCACCTCTAAAATTTGTGGGCCGGGTGCTTGTGGCACCACCACCGTGTCAAAGGTATTGATGCCGCCGCCGTTGATGGGGCCGAGATAGCGCGAGGGTAGCCGCACCTGCATTTGTTCGCTCGCCACATCAACCGTGCTGACATTGACACTTTGGCTGCTCAAATTGAGCATTTCGAGCGACACCGGCACGGCTTGCCCAACGATCGCGCTGGTAATGGCGCGGGTGGTGCTGATGCGAAAGACCGGTCTGCGCCGCACTTGCAGGCTGATAAATTGTGATTCTTTATATTTTGTGCCTTTTGGGTCTTCGTAATTTAGCGCCACCTCAAGGTTATATGAGCCGGGTGTGGCGTTGCCATCAATGAATAACGATTGCGATAGATTGGCGTTTTTGCCCACTTCTAAGTTTGGCACAAATTGCACATTGCTTGCGCCAATAGGTGAAAATGGCTTAAGTGATGCGCCGGTATCGCCACCCAACGCTACCGACATGCGGTTGGCCGCACTGCCGCCCACATTTTGCAAGCTCAAATTCAGGGTAAAAGGTTGCCCAACATACAGCGGTTGCGGGCTTGCGCCAACATTGCCCAATACCATTTGGGGGCGTGCTAAGGTGCTGGCGAGCACATCAATGCCAATTTGTTGGGTCAAGTTATACACTTGCCCCGCCGCATCCACATAATCAAGCGTCACCTCGATGCCTTTGCGCCCGGCTGTTACGGCGCGGTTAATGGTAAGCGGCTGATACATTTCGGCGTTTTCGCCCGCGCCGATCACATTGAGGCTGGTGATATTGCTGTCATCAGCCGGGGCCACCACGTCGGGCGAGCCAAATTTCACCAAAATGTTGGTGGCGGCCTTGTTGCCGCGATTGGTTAATTGCAAGGTAACGGTAAAGGTGTCGTCGGGGCCGAGTTCCTTTTTGGGCGAATCAATCTTGACACGGCTGATGACCAGTTGTGGCTTGCCAGCCGGTGTGGGCAAGGGGGTGGGGGTGGGGCGCGGCGTTTCAACTTCAACCGGCACGCTGGCGTTAAATGTGTAGTGTTTGCCCTCAAAATCGTTGGCCCCAAGGTTAATTTTGACTTCTTGAATGCCCCCTTGAATATTATCGGGCGCACGCAAGCGTTGGCGCACACCGGTGCTGGCGTTGATATTGACCAAACCCATCAAATAGCCATTCGACGCGCCCACCGGCACAAATGCCCCGCCCGCAAACGAAATGAGCGTATTTTCGGCCCCGCGGCTGCCGGTGTTATAAAACAACACCGACACTTCAAATTCTTCGCCGGGTTTGACCTTGCTGGGGCTGATGGTGTAATTTTGCAGCGTTAGCACGGGTTGGCCGGGCACCGGGGTGGGGTTGGCTGGGGTTGCGGTCGGCACGACGATGGGCTGGGTGACGGTGATTTTGCTGAACAGGTTAGAACATTCACCCGTAGCCGTGTTGCGCACCACCAAATTGTAATCGGCGGCGGGGCGGCTGGTGGGCACGGTGGCGCGTAATAAGGTCGAGGTGATAAATTCGGTGGCAATTAGCCCAACCCCGACCATATCGACCTTCGAGCTGGCGGTAAAGCCATAGCCGTAAATGGTGAGCGCCGTTTCATAGCTTTGCGCTGCCAAGCGTGGGGTGACATCATCGATACGAATGGTGGGCGGGTTGGGGTTTGGGCAGCCAATTTGCAGCGCTGGCGCGGCCCATATTGCACCCACATTGCCTTGGGTAGCCCCCATCAGTCCCAAAATGATGAAAATTCTTATAAAAATAATAAAACGTTGCATGATTTATTTGTTCTTTTAGGGTTTAAAGTGAAAAAACTGCCTGAAGCGCTCAAAGCGCTTTCGGCAGTTTTCATCCTTCATCCTTCATCTTTTCTCCTTCCTCCACTACTTTGCCATCTTTCAAGCGCATCACGCGTGATGCAAACGCAATGACGGCGGCATCGTGCGATACTAACAACACGGTGCGGCCCTGTGCATGTAGCCCTTGCAGCACTTGCATCACATCTAGCCCCGATTTGCTGTCGAGGTTGCCGGTGGGTTCATCGGCAAAAATAATGGGCGGGTTGTTGACCAAAGCGCGGGCAATGGCGACGCGCTGTTGTTGCCCGCCCGACATTTGCCCGGGTTTGTGCGCAAAACGATGCGCTAACCCCACCTGATCCAGTAGCGCCTGCGCCCGTTTCTGGCGTTCACGCGCTGGCACACCCGCAAAAATCATCGGTAGCTCGACATTTTGTTGGGCGGTCATGCTCGAAATGAGGTTGAAGCCCTGAAAGACGAAGCCGACATCTTGCCGCCGATAGCTGGCGAGTTCGTTTTCGTCGAGCAGGGCAATGTTTTTGCCCTGCACCCAAATCTCGCCACTGCTGGGGCGGTCCATGCCGCTTAATACATATAGCAGTGTGCTTTTGCCCGACCCCGATGACCCCGTGATGCCCAAAAATTCGCCTGTTTGCACCGTAATATCTACGCCGTCAAGGGCACGCACAACGTCGTCGCCCAAAATAAATTGGCGGGTGATGGCGCGGCCATAGATGATCGGGTCGCTCATAACCGATAATTAACCCAGCGCCCCATTCATCAACATGGGCACTGCCGTAAATAGGGCAAAGAGCAATACGATGACGGCGACAGTGACGATCGCTTGGCGTAAGCGCAGCCGTGCAATCACCATCATGCCGATGACGATTAAACCCAAATGCCAAATTTGAAAGACATCGGCATAGGCCAACAGCGCCCGCAAAAATGCGGTCGTGAATGAGGTGCTGTTTTCGGCGGTGAGGGTGATTAACCCCGAAAGCCCAGCTTGCCCAAGCGTGCCGGTGCTGGCTCCGATCAGCAAATAGAGCAACTGTCCAACCCCACGCAAAGCCAGTGGCAAGGCTGCTGTTAACATCAGCTTAAACAAAATGCCAAAGGTGGCACGCCCACCGCCGATGGCGCTGCCGAGCATGAGCGCTAGGCCCCATACCGACCACAACAACAATTGCCCAGCAAAGCCAGCCGCGGCGCTTAAAATGGGAATAGCTTGGGTGGGAATAATGCTAGGTAATGCTAGCGACCCCAGTTGTGAAAGTGAGCCTAAGGCCCCAGAGGGCGTGGCTTGCGCGGTTCGTTGGTTGGGGGTGCGGGCCGCCGCATTGCCCCCAAAATTGGGTACAGCATTATTTTGATTTTGTCCGCCGGTAGTTGGGGCATTCCCAAAGTTGGGGGTTTGGCCTTGGGGGCGGGCTGTTTGTTGTTGGGCGCGTTGGGCGCTAAAGGCAGCCGCGCTGCTTTGCCGCCGCCCACTGCTCAGCGCCGCTGGCGTAATGATAAGCAGGGCCAGTAAGGCCAACAAAACCCACCACACCCAGCGCGATTGTTGCGGCAAGGCCGCAAATGCGGCTTTGGGGCGGCGTAGCACATTGACAAAATAAGCCATGCCGATGCTTTCATTGGCACGCGGGGCACTCATATCTAAGGTCATAACGCTCCTTTGCACATACGTTGGTTAAATTTAACCTGAGTATGTGCTGAGTAACATTTTATGACATGTCGGCGGCTTGAACGTAAAAATTTTGCAAAAATCGGGAGATGAGTGGGGCTGTAATCTGCGTATCAATATCCTTTCTGGCATTTTCCGACCCTTTCAGCTATACCTTCACGTAGTGTAAAAGGATATGGATGTCCGTTGCCAGCCAGTTTTTTGTCACTTGTTCAGAATGTTCTCAATAATCCGCCGCTTGTTATTGTGAAATACTTCGGCCTCCCTACGCCAATGGCTTAGGTGACCTTCCGCCATCAGCTTTTCAGTTGCTTGATCACCAATCATTTTTCGGATGTGTTCCTCATCACCCATCTGCCACAAAACCGCTTCTATCATCTCGATCAACTCAGTTGTAAGCGGGACGCCGTATTTCGAGCACAGCAATTTCAACCGCCTACTTTCATTTGCCAAGTCTTTTTCAGCATATGGAATCTGGTCGGCGCTATTAAGTGACAACGGGGTTAACCAATACGCGGCATAAGCCACATCTCTCAGGCGAGGCCCCGGCCCCGCGAGGTCAAAATCAATGATTCCTACGGCTCGCTTTTCGGCATAGACGAGGTTGTATAGTCCAAAATCGTTGTGACAAATAACCTCGTGCTTTGTGACATCAGGATACACAAACGCCCAGTTATTAATATCTGCCCGAAAATCAACGGTGGAATCGTGATACTGGCGAAGAAGTTGGGCTGCTGAGGTGAGAGACTCCTCATTTTCCCAAGCAAATGTTGGGATTCCGACCTGCCCTTCTAGGAACGACAAAATCTCTCGATTCTTTTCGTCATAGCCAAGAAATCGTGGGCTGCCGACAAACCCTTTTGCCTCCAAGTGTTGCAATAGGCTGTGAATTGAATGGCTTGAGGGTGAGGGATTACGCCGAACCGTATTGCCAATCCGAAAAACACCAGCATTGACGTTTCCACCGGATAATGGGATTTCGTCATCAGTCATGGCGCATAGAGTACCATTCGTGGGCACCGGGTAACATTTTATGACACGTTAGCGCCCTGAACGTAAAAGTTTTGCAAAACCTGTGAGCAGCCCTTCATTTATACAATGCGCAATTGCGCCATCAGGGCCAACTCGTCGAACACCGTCCATTCCTCGACAAAGCGCCCATTTTTGACGGTGTGGTGGGTCATGCCAAGCACGCACACCGGCTTGCCGGTGGGTGCGCCATAAATGCCGATGCCCTTGTGCGTGCCAACGAAGCGCCAACGGGTGGCGGTGCGTTGGCTACCGTCGGGGTTTGGCACGGCGCAAAAATGGTCAACGCTCAATTTGCCATCAGGGAACGCCCCAAGCCAATCGGTGACAAAATTCATATAACCATCGTGCCCAAACAAATTGCGCCCGCTGGCGCTGCGGCATTCATAGTTATACACATAGCGCTGGTAAATTTCGCTCAGTTGGCGGCAATTCCACAAATTATGCAAACTGCTGCGCACGAAATCTTCGATATCGCTGGCGGCAGGCGTGCGCAATTTGGGCGGTTGCTCGCGGTGCAATTGATCGAGCAAGGCGCGGGCCTCATCGGCAAAGCTGGGCGGTAATTTGGTCGCAATCGCCGCCACGACCGTATCAATATCAAAGCCAAGTTGCTGAACAATATGCATCTCGTCGCGCACCAGCCATTCTTCGATGACGCGGTTTTCATGACACAGACAATCGGCGATGACTTTCCAGCGCAAACGTTTGTGGGTGGGCGGGCCATAGCTGCTATACCCCATATTTGTGCCGGTGCTGCTGATGCGATGCGACGAGTAATAGCCGACATTTTCATCGCCGCCCCATATCACGTCGTCGGCAATGAGTCGCCGATCGGGGAAGGTGTGCAGCGTTTGCACCGTGCCGCTCACCACATTTTCTACGCCCACACTGTCGCCGCGTGAGCCATGCACCACACAATCGGTGCCGTAATAATCATAAATCTTGTGAATATTGCGCTCTTCCCAAATACGGTGCGTGATACGCACAATGTAATCAACAATGTCAATAAATTCAGCGTCGAAGCCGTGCATCGGCTGACGGCGTGGTCCAGTTGGGTGAAGCAACACGCTTAGGTCGTTGCCATGAATTGTTGTAATAGGGTTCATTTTGTTGATAGGCGATTGTGTAGTAGGGGCACGGCATAGCGTGAGATTACTCACGACCGTGCCCCTACTGATTATTGTTTTCGCGTCGAGCCACGCTCGACCAAGGTCACATCTGACAACACATGCAATTTGCCGGGTGGCGGCGGGTCTTGGTTAAACGTGTTCACAATCTCAATTGCAGATGCAATCATCGAGTCCACCGGCATTCGAATGGTCGTTAACTGATACGCATCCCAACTGGTCATCGGGATGTCGTCAAAGCCAATCACGGCGATGTCGTCGGGCACACGTTTGCCCATGCTGCGAGCGGCATCTAACGCCCCCAAGGCAATAATATCGCTGGCGCAAAAAACGCCATCCGGCGGATTCGGCGAGCGCAGCAAGCGCTGCATCGCCGCATGACCATCGGTATAGCCATAACGCGCTTGCTCTTTCATACAATCAAACCCCAATTGCTGCAATTGCCCGATAAAGCCTTTGCCGCGATTTTGGCTGGTGCTGGTATTGTCATTACCGGCGATGAAGGCGAAGCGTTTGTGCTGGGTTTTAACCAGCAACTTAGCCGCCAAACTGCCGCCACCCACTTCGTCGCAGCACAACATTTGGGCGGTGCTGCCCGGCATGACTCGGTTAAATAGCAGCATCGGTACACGCTTGCCACAATCTTCGATGGTTTGCGACCACAATGGGGCCGAGGTGATGATGAGTGCCTCGACCTGATATTGCAGTGCTTGCGACAGCACATCGTCCACATCTTCATCGCGCGCCGCGTCAAACACCAATGCCTGCCGCCCGCTATTGTGCAATTGCGCCACAAATTTTTCGAGCAAAATGCTTTGAAACGGGCTGGTAATGCTCGCCATCACAATGCCGACAATTTGCGTCTTTTGGGTAATGAGGCTGCGGGCCAGCGCATTTGGGGTGTAATTGAGTTGCGCTGCAACCCGCAAAATGCGCTCGCGCGTCCCCTCGCTCACGCCAAGATCACCTGCAAAGGCGCGTGACACAGACGATTGGTTCACCCCAGCCGCAAGGGCGACATCTCTGGACGTTGGGCGGTGTTTGATTGTCATCAACGCGCTATTTTATGAGATGCTGTATTTGGCCTTATGATGTTGCCCACAATCGCTGGCTAGCGATGTGCGCACCTTGTGCCATTGCGCCAATTTTCTCGAAGGTGATGCTGGGGTGCACCGCGCCAAAGCCAGCAAATGTGCCAAAGCCGCAATCGCTGCCCGCCATCACTCGTTCGCGCCCAACCACATTGGCATAGCGCTCGATGCGCTCGGCGATAAGATTAGGATGCTCGACAAAGTTGGTGGTGGTGTCGAGCACCCCGGGTACGAGAATTTTGTGATCGGGGATATCAGCTTTGCGATCTTGCCACACGGCCCATTCGTGAGCATGACGCGGATTACACGCCTCGACCAAGACAGCTTGTGGTTTGGCTTTCATCACCACATCAAACACACGCTCAAGGCCAATATCGCAGGTGTGTGGGCCTTCATAATTGCCCCAACACAGGTGCATACGCAGCCGGTCTGCCGGAATATTGACACACGCCGCATTCAAGGCCTCGACTTGTAGCTCGGCTTGACGCAAGAAAGCCGCATCGTCGAGGTCGCGGAAGCGGATGTGACGACCCATCGCCAAATCGGGGCAATCAATTTGCAAAATCAGGCCAGCATTGACGATGGTTTCATATTCCACGCGCATCGCGTCTGACAATGCGGCAATATAGGCCTCGTTGCTGGGGTAATACTCATTCGGCTGAAAAACCGCGATCACCCCCGGCGAGGCCGCATTCATAAAGCCTTCGTCGTAGCCATGCGCCGCCATTGCCGACTTAAAATTGGCAATATCTTGGTGCAAGCCCGACAAGTCGCGCACGGTAATGGGGCCGGTGCAAATGGGGCGATGATATTTGGGGGTGCCGCCCCGTGCTGCCAGCGAATCGCGAAATTCGGGGTGTTCGTCGAGGTCACGCGGGGTGGCGCGGGGTGGGGGCTTGGTGCTAATCTCGAAGCCATTGAAACGGTGGCGAATATAGGTGGCGTAGCTGATTTTGCTCATCTCGCCATCGCTGGGAATATCTACGCCAGCCGCCTTTTGCTTGCCGACGATGTCATGCACCGCCTGCGTCATCACCGCGTCGAATTGGGCCTGATTAAATTCAGGTTTGCTTTGGTCTTGCGCAAACAGTTGGTCTACCACCGCTTGGCTGCGCGGCAAACTGCCGACATGGGTGGTCAAAATTCGGTTTTGAGAGGTTTTCATAATATTTACTTTTCGGCAGTTTGCCGCGCTACCATCCATTGGCTAACACTGATGGG
Organism: Thermoflexus hugenholtzii JAD2; assembly: GCA_945877855.1. Taxonomy (GTDB): domain Bacteria; phylum Chloroflexota; class Anaerolineae; order J036; family Brachytrichaceae; genus AQU-03. The sequence continues at coordinate 19,926 of CAMDWA010000018.1, forward strand.
GCGATGTTGGCGGAATTGGTGGCGCATACGACCAAATACATCCACGCCCATTTGCAACAACAAATGCGGTATATCCATCGGGATCCAGTTTTCGACAATCGTTACGTCATTACAATTGTAAAAATCCATCACACGCATTGCCACGCGCTTGTTGGTGGGTGGCACGCCCAAGAAATCGCCGCCAGTGTGGGTGGCTTGCAAATAGCCCCAACCGCCAGTGACGGCAAAATAACCATCGCCGATGCGAATAAAATGCCCAACATCAGACCCCGCACGATCTGGAAAAGCGACTAAAAAGGGAATTTGATGATAATCTTCAAATCCTTTCAGCCTGCGAGTCGTTCCAATACCCGATGGACCGTACCACATAAAGTTGGGATGCCAATGTTTAATCATCTCCATCTTATCGAGCACAGCGCGGCTGGGTGGGTTGCCATCATACAAACCGAGTGCATTATGCATTCTCAAGATGCATTCGATCGTGCGTTTTGAAATGGCATTGTCTTGGTGGCTGAGCATGTCGCCGTTGTTTGGCAAGGGTGGCAGCCATTGAATTTCTGAGCCAAGGCTGGGCGCAATCGGCCAAAAACCGGCTTGGCGCATTAGGTTGAGAAAATCAATAAAGACGTAGCTTTTGACAATTTTGCCGTCGCGTATCTCATGCCCTTCGGCGAATCGAATCGCTACGACCCCGCGGGTGGCCGGAATATCAACCCAATCGTTTTCAAACGTGCCGACATATTTGCCAAAACAGCCCACCCAATCGGCATTATTAAAACGCCCAGCGGCGATAAAGTCGTTACGCCGTTCAAGATCAGGCAAGGCATGACGCAGTGGCTGCCAATATTGCGCCCCAACTGCCTCTAAATTGCTCAGCGTATTGATGGGGTGAGTAACATTTACTTTGGCATCGGGATGATAGCAATCGCCAATGGCCTCGTTGAGGGTGGCCTGTGGCGCAGAGATCATGTGCTGCATGATCTCGATTACCCGCCGTTTGTTGGCGATATTATGGGCTTGGTCAATGGGTTGAAACTGAAAAGTTGAATTGCGGTATTTGTCTGGTTGGGTACTCATTGGGTTATTTTGTTAGTGTGCGATCACTGTCGCGCATAAGTCAGTTCGCGCATTCGTGAAAATACATCAATGCCGAGTTGATGATAGACATGCAAAAGGTCAATTAACACCCAGTTTTCACGAATCAGGCCATTTTCGCAGCGCCAAAAATCGAAACTGCGCATGGTTATGGGGGTGTTAGATGGCGCAATGCCGAGCCAACCGTCGCCGGTCACCGTCATTTGCATATTGGGCCAGCCCGCCGCGCCGACATAATCGCCATCACCAAACATCACGCCTTTGCCGTGCATATACACTCGTCGGTCGGGCAGGGCTTTTAAGAATGGAATTTGATGCCACTTGCGGAAACCGCTCACTTGGCGCATACTGCCGATGCCCGACGGCCCATACCAGCACATTTTGGGGTGCCAAAATTTCTCTAACTGCATGATTTCGGGGCCGCCCTGCGTAGGGTGTTTGCCCATCTCGGTCAACATTTCGACCACCCAATTGAGGCTGGCGTTCGACCTTGTTGGGTCATACGGCGCGGTCAAAATGCCATCTTGGGTGGCGGGGGCGGGCGCGAGCCAATCTGTGCCGAGACTTGGCGTAAGCGGCCATGCACCCGCTTGCACCATCAGACTTGGGATGTCCCACACGGCTTGCATTTCGACCACTTGCCCATGTTCGACGCGAAAAAACTCATGGTAACGCATCGCCACTATTTTCTTGGTTGGGGGAATATCGAGCCAAGGGCGTTCAAACACGCCTATATACATGCCCGCACACCCCACCCACACGCTTTCGTTGGCCGGCCCTGCCATCACGATATAGTCGCGGCGCTCAAGATCGGGCATGGCGGTCAATAACGGTTGGTAAACGCGCTGGATGAGCGTATCACAGCCGGTCATTTCTTCAAACGGATGGGTAAAGCGAAACTCGCAGTTCGTTGCAAACACCTCGGCAAATTGCGATTTTAGACAGCTTGCGTCACAGTCATACATCGCGGCCCGAAATTTTGCAATGAGGGTTTTGTGTTGTTGATAAATATCCATTAAAAACACATCATGCCGAAATCACCATTGTGTGTCTCACATGGAGGACACACAATGGTGATTTCGGCGAAAATTGATTAAATTCTCATGATTAACCCTTTACCGCGCCGAAGGTCAAGCCGCGCACAACGTATTTTTGAGCAAACAACACCACCAACACAATTGGTAATGCGACGCTAACACCAGCGGCGGCGGTGATGGTCCACGCTTGCAAATCTTCGGCCACGCCAAATTGGGCGATGACAACGGGCAAGGTGCGTGATTGGGTGGCAGTCACCATCGCTGCCAGCAAATATTCGTTATAGGCCAACAACAACGAGAAGATGCCTGCCGTGATGATGCCCGGCCCCATCAACGGCATAATGACGCGCACAAACGCGCCTAATCTCGAACAGCCATCTACCATCGCGGCTTCTTCTAGCTCTTTCGGAATCTCCATAAAAAAGCTACGCAGCATCCAAATGGTGAAGGGTTGATTGACGGTGACCAGCACCAAGACCAACAGTAATTTGGTGTCATACAGCCCTACCCATTGTCCGACAATAAAATAGGGCAAGGCGAAGGCCATGCGCGGCAACGAGCGAAAAAGCAAGGCCGCAATGAGAATGACAAAGCCGCTCATCCCGCTGTAGCGTGCCAAGCCATAACCCGCCAAACAACCGATGGTGATGGAGATGGTGACGGTTGAGGCCGCCACGATGGCGCTATTGAGCAAATATTCGGGGAAGCGCTCGCGCCCCCACAATAATTCATAGGCTTCGGTGGTCGGCGTAAAAATAAATTTGGGCGGCACGGCAAAGGCGTCTACCACCTCTTTAAATGAGGTCGCCAGTGTCCATAAAAACGGCATGATGCTCATGAGGAGCCATACCAATAACAATACGTGAATAATGATACTGACCCACAATCGTGGTTTTGCTTCGCTCATCGTGTCTCCCGTTGTTCTTTATAGGTGCGGCGCAAAAGCGGTATCAGTACCACAAAAATACCCAATACCATCAACACACTCACAGCGCTGGCGCGGCCCAAATTCTGCGAACCAAACGCCACTTCGTAGTTGTAATACATAATGCTTTCGGTCTTAAACAAACCTCGGGTCATGACATACACGCTGTCAAATACCCGATACGCATCCATAATATTGATCATGGTGACAAAGGTGATGAGCGGCATGAGATGGGGAATGACGACATAACGAATGCGTTGCCACGTCGTTGCGCCATCCATAATGGCCGCTTCAATCGGCTCATAGGGCATGGCTTGCAAACCAGCATACATCACTAAAATCACAAAAGGGGTCACGCTCCAAATCCCGTGCATGATCAACAACGTCTTCATCGGTATTTCGCTGGCATACCATTTAATATCTAACCCAACTTGGGCAAATAGATAGGAATAAAACCCCCATTTATCTTTAAAAAGCCACGAAAAAACCAGCGTTCCGACCACAGGTGTGACAATAAATGGCAATAAATAGCCGCTGACAAACGCCCCGCGCAAAAAACGGGCTTGGGTGAGGAAGGTGGCAATAACATAACCCAGCACCAACTGCACCGGCAAGGTAAACACAATATATGTCAAGGTCCAGCGCACCGAGTTCCAAAAACGATCATCCGTCAGCACATTGACATAATTGGTAACGCCATGCCAAGTTGGGGTTTGCCCAAAACTAAAGCGTGAAAAGCTCAGCCCGATCGTGATCATCAATGGCACAACCATCAGCAACAGCATAATGGTGACACTTGGCGCGACAAAGGCCGCAAATTCGTGGCGTTTCATTCTTTTTTATAGTGAAAAGTGCAAAGTAAAAAGTAGAAAGTAGAAGGTGCAAAGATTGTTTTTTACTTTCCACTTTGCACTTTCTACTTAGCACTTTCTACTTAGCACTTCTTACTTAGCACTTCTTACTTAGCACTTCTTACTTAAGGAATCCCTTATCCTTCAACTCTTTGGTCGCTTCGTCGGCAGACTTGTTAAGTGCAGCCGCCAAATCGCCTTTGGTCGCCAGCGCATCGGCGACGATGTTGCCGACGGGTGTGCGCCCAATGCTGAAGTATGGCACGAGCGGGCCGCTCTTTGCGCCTTGCTTAATGGCTGTTAAAACCGCCTCAGTATATGGGTTGGCTTTAACCACCTCTGGCTCTGCCGCCACATTGGCACGTGGCACAAAACCCAGCCCGCCGCCGCTGCGTTGATTCTCGGCAGTGGTGGCTTCCATAATCATCTTAAATACCAATTCGGGGTCATTGGCGCTGTTTTTGGTGATGGCATAAAAGTCACGCGCCCATGTACCACCCGGCACGCCACCGACCTTCGAGCTTGGGGCGGGCGCATAACCGACTTTGCCGACCACTTTGCTCTCTTTGGGGTCGTTAATGCGTGCGCCGCGGGTAATCCAAATGTTCACCATCGCCACTTGCTCTTGTTGAAAGGCAATCATCGCGCCGTTGGTGTCCATATTGAGGGTATCGGGCGGCATATATTGCAACACTTCGGCCATCTTCTTCGCTGCGGCTACGCCCTTATCGCTGTTAAAGGTGGGCTTGGCATCTTTGTCAAACCATTCGCCGTCATACGATTGGAGCCAGTTGCTAAATTCTGCCGAGAAGTCGCCGCCCTTCTTCCACACGGCTGCGTAGGCGTAGGGGGTCTTCTTCGATTCCATGAGCTTCTTGCTCACTTCGATCAATTCGTCATAAGTGGCAGGCGGCTTCAGTTTCAACTCATCGAAAATGTCTTTGCGGTAATACAACACTTGCATATTTTGCAGCAAAGGCACGCCATAGATTTTGCCATTGTAGCTGGCAGCGGCCCAAATTGGATCTGGAATATCGCCAAGTTTGTATTGATCTTTGTATTTGTTTACGAGCGGGGTAAGATCGTGCAGCCAACCTTTGGCGGCATACTCAACAAAGCGGCTATCGGGCGGCTGAATAATGTCGTAGGGCGATGTGCCTGCCGACATCGAGGCATTTTCCTTGGCGGTCAAGTCAGCACCTGCCAGCCATTCAACGTTGACTTTTAGGTTCGCATTTTTGCAGGCTTCTAAGGCACGGGCATAATGCTCCATGATGCCGAATTTGTTGCCCAAGAGCGACACGGTTGTGGCCTTGCTCACTTCGGGTGATTTGCATGTCACGGCTGGTGCAGCCGCAGGTGCGGCAGGGGCAGCGGTTGGGGCAGCCGCAGGCGCAGCGGGTTTAGGTGCGTCGGTTGGCTTAGGGGCCGCAGTTGGGGTCGGGGCGGCACATGCAGCCAGCAATGTGCCAACAAGGGCGAGGCCTTGCAATTTAGTTTTGTTGTTTATCACTTTAATCCTCCTGAAATTTACTAAAAATGGGTGATGCATACGTATGCGTTATATTTAATCAAATAGGTTACTCCTTAAATATAAAAATTACAGCGCAATCGCGGCGGTGTCTGGCTCAAGCGCAACCAATTGCGTTTCAAGCTCGCGCCGAATTTGCGTATACTCCTTTGGTTTAATCATTTTACCGGTTGCATCGGCTTTAAAGCCAACATTTTCGGCTAGGCGCTCAATATAGGGCGACCAAATCGGGTCTTTGCTTGCAAAAACGGGGTGCGGGTCAAGCACCGCAAACCACCAGCCCTTGCGTTTGCTGACCACTTCAAAACTGCGGTAAATGCCGGGCGGCAGCGAGATCATGTCCCATTTCCCCAAAATCACCTCGCCATCGGGTTTGCTGGGATCATCGTTATAACCCCATTGATAGCGCCACTTGCCCTCTAAAACCAAAAACATTTCGACATAATCATGCGTGTGCCATGCTGGGCCGCAGCCAGTCGGCGCGTAACCCATGCCAATTTGGAACTTGTGTGGCTCTTCGATCGCGGGTTTAAATTCGGGGTTTTCGCTGGCGGTGTCACCCAATACCGCATAGTTCATGCGCATATGGCCGGGCAATACACTGTCTATAAACATGGCGGGAATGCCCTGTTTTTTGAGGTCTTTGAAGCGCACTACCCGCTTCATCATCATTTCATTGGTATAAATTTGATGTCCGTTATTCATAATTATTTTTATAAGTGGAAAGTGCAAAGTGCAAAGTGGAAAGTGAAAGAGTTGCATTTCCACTTTCCACTTTTCACTTTGCACTCCCTAAAGGTCGTCCGCCATCTACCGGCACAATGCTGCCTGTAGACGATTTAAGTAACATACACACCGCCAATACGGCATCGGCGACATCATCGGGCGTGGCGAGTTTTTTGAGCGGCGTGGCCTCGGTTTGGGCTTTGAGATAAACCGGGTCAACTTTGGCCGCATATTCGCCCAATACCCAGCCGGGCGACACACTCATCACCCGAATATGCGGCGCAAGCGCCCGCCCTAACGAGCGCGTCATGCTGTCAATGGCGGCTTTGCTGGCGCAATACGCCACATTGCTGCCCACGCCCGTCACACCCGCCACCGAGCTAATATTCACGATCACACTCGTTTCGCCGCTGGTTTGGGCCGTCGTCATCAATAATGGCTTGAGCGCCCGCACGCAAGCAAATGCCCCACGCCAATTGATGCTAAAAATACGGTCAATCCACGCATCACTCAGCGCGTCTAAGTCGTGATGCGCAACCGGCGTGGTGACACCGTGACAATTCACTAACGCATTCAAACGCCCATAGGTTGCGCCAACCGCATCGGCCAATTGTGCCAGCGACTGGCTGTCGGTCACATCCACTTGCATCGCAAGATGCTCTGTCCTCGGTAGTTTGCCGAGCAACGCCTGCGCCTTGTCTGCGCTATTGCGATAGCCCACCACGACCCGCGCCCCCGCTTGGGCCAGCCGCAAACAAATGGCGCTGCCAATCCCCCCTGTCCCGCCGGTCACCAATACAACTTTATCGTTCATGTTAGTGCAAAGTGCAAAGTAGAAAGTGCAAAGTGGAAAGTGCAAAGTGGAAAGTGGAAAGTAAAAAGTAGGAACTCAACACTTTCTACTTTCCACTTTGCACTTTCCACTTTCTACTTCCTATTCCCCATACCGCCTTACCCGAATATCAGCCTGTTCTTTGTGGCCTGCAAAGCCTTCTAGCTCGCACAAACGTGAACAAAATTCGCCGATTTTGGCGCTGCTTTGCGGGCTGCGCACCTCTTGATAGGTGCAAGTTTTGAGAAATTTGCCCACCCACAAGCCACCGGTATAGCGGGCCGCGCCGCGTGTGGGCAGGGTATGGTTCGTGCCGATGGCTTTATCGCCATAAGCGACATTCGTCATTGGGCCGAGAAATAACGCGCCATAATTGCTCATGCGGTCTAAAAACCAACGCGGGTCGCGAGTAAGCACCTCGACATGCTCGCTAGCGATACGATCGGCTTCAGTCAACAATTCTTCGTCGGTGTCGCACAAAATAATTTGCCCATAATCGCGCCACGCCACACCCGCCACATCGGCAGTCTTTAGCGTTTGCAGTTGGCGCTCAATTTCGGCAGGCAAGGCTTCGGCAATAGTGTGGCTAGTCGTGAGACAAATCGAGGGCGAGGTTGGCCCATGCTCGGCCTGCCCCAGCAAATCGGTGGCGACCAGTTCGACATCACTGCTGTCGTCACAAATTACCAAAATCTCGGTTGGCCCGGCCAGCAGGTCAATGCCCACTTTGCCGTAAAGTTGGCGTTTGGCCTCAGCAACATAGGCGTTGCCCGGCCCAGCGATGAGGTCACAAGCGGCGATGCTCTCTGTGCCCAACGCCATCGCGCACATGGCCTGAATGCCGCCCAGCAAATAAATTTCATCTGCGCCTGCCAAGTGCATGGCCGCAATGGTGGCGGCATGAGGCGCACCGCGTGTCGGTGGGGTGCAAGCAATCACGTGCTTCACACCCGCCACTTTGGCGGTCAAAATCGTCATATGGGCGCTGGCGAGCAACGGGTAACGCCCACCCGGCACATAGCAGCCTACGCGATTCACCGGAATATTTTTGTGGCCCAAAAACACACCGGGCAAGGTCTCGACCTCAATATCTTTGAGCGCGGCCCGCTGGTGCTGGGCAAAATTGCGAATCTGGGCTTGTGCCCATTTAATATCGTCAATTGCCTGTTGGGGTAGCGTGGCGATGATGTCTTGAATGGCTTGGGCCGACAATTTGAAATTTTCTGGCGACCAGCCATCAAATTTTTGAGAATAAGACCGCACTGCTGCATCGCCATTCTTGCGAATATCGGCGATGATATTTTCGACCGTGCTTTTCACCTGCGCGTCGATGCTTGCGGCAACGTCTTCTGTAATCCCTGCTTTGATAACTTTAATCATGTGATTTACCGTTACAAACGTAACGCATACGTATGCGCATTATACACAAATTTTGAGTTCTGAGTCTTGAGTGCAAAGTGCAAAGTAAAAAGTGCATAGGTTTGATTAAAACTCGAAGCTTTCAGCACTTATGTCGAAGGTCGAGCGCTGGGTTACGGCATCGGATATTGCGCAAGCGCCGCTTGCCAAGCCTGCGCTTGGGTATCCCCTTTCTCTCGAAGTGTTCTGGTCAACGTTGCACGCAACCCAGCCAAATCATCATAGGGGTTTTTCTGAAGCGTCAAGGCTTGTTCTTGTGCACATCGCTCGGCCCATTGCGGCGATATTTGCCCTAACAGTTCAGTTTGTCGCGCAAATATCATGCGCCGACAATCTTTGGCGGGGTCACGCCGCGCAAATTCGTAGGCCACACCCATGCCAAAGGCGACATCCGAGCAAATCCAATACAAAAGCGCCTCAAGGTCTGTGGTCGTTCGTCGCTCCAATTCGCTGCCGCGCTCGCAACCAACGTAGTGATAGCCATCGCCGTCTATTTCAATATGCATTCGCCCACTTTGCTCGCTGTAGCCAAATGTCGGCAATGCACCTTTGCCCACACCCATGCAGCGAACCCGCGCAAGCGCGGTCTCACGAATGTCGTCAAGACTTTGTAACATGGTGACATCATAATTCAGGGCGCAAAGCGCCTCCAATGACTTCCGCGATAATTTCAATTGTGCCAGCCATCACCTTAATGGCGGTCTTGTCGTCCATTACATCACTGGGTATTGACAGCTTGATGGCCCATTTTCTGCATGGCTCATCTGTTTATCTTTTATCTCAAGTGATGTTGAAAAAACAAATCCCACGATGCAATTTCTGCGGTTGGGATTTCGGTGTGGCCTCCCGGGTTGATATGCATTGATTTGTCAGAACTGCCAAATGCATTGAACAGCGCGAGACCATATTCGCGGCTACGAATTGTGTCATCCCACTGAAACGCAAAGCGCAGCGGAACCGTAATACGCGCGGCTGCATTCTTAAAGGCAACATGATCAGGATGCAATTGAGCGAGGCCAAACACTGCACATTTAAAGCGTTGGTCTTTGGCCAATAGCGGCACGCCAATCCACGTCCCTTGAGAAATCCCCCAGTATGCGACCGAATCAACGTCTGTGGCAAAAAACACGATGCTTGTATCAAGCGCCGCTTGCCATTCGGTTACTGCTTGGGTCGCCAGTTTATCCAAAAACGCGATTTTGTCGCCAGCACTTAAAGACGGCGCGGTCACATCGCCTCGTATCCGGCTTTGTGTTTTTCGGCTTTCTGCTTCCGCCTCTGATCGGGTAATGCGGTCACCGTGTTTTGGCGCGTCAATTGCAAGGCTGGTCCAGCCAAAGGTTGCCGCATAACGAATTGCCCGATCCCGAATTGACTGCGTCTTCTTGTGCTGCGATCCCCCGTGCCCCATGGCAATCATTACCCGCGATTTAACCGAATCACGGGGTTTCCAAATCACACATGGCACATCTTCACCAGCAACATCAATGCTGAATTCCACTTCGCAAATGTCATTTTCTAATTGGGTCATTTTGCTGATGAATGGCCTATGGTTCATAGATGTAATGATTTAGGGGACTCTATTTTTAGGGAGCATTTCACAAGTTCCCACACCCAATCAGGATGGAAACTGCTTCCAATGGCCTTCAGAGATGACTTCGACGGTTCCATTGACAACTTTGATCGCTGTCTGTTCATCGATGGCATAGGCCGGGATGCCAATGTCGGCCGCCCACCGCGCTGCGTCAGCCAAGGTGTTCGTGGGGAAAGCGTCTAAGTGCGGGAAAATTGAAAAGTTGACGACTCCCAGAGTGCGGTCGTCCGGCGCGGATGGCCACTCGACAAAGTATGCCCCGATTCGCGGTGTCATCACCATGCTGCCAGCACTCACTCCCACCCAGACCATGTTGGGCAGCGAAGGCAGCAGATCAGCCAGCCCGGACGCTCGCATCCAATGGCACAGATACGTTGCGTCGCCGCCATCAACCAAGAGCACGTCTGCCTCTCGGAGCCAAGGCACCCATCGCTCTGCACCGATGGTGGGTAGTGCAGTGAGTTCGAGGACACCGAGTGATGCCCAGCCTAAGCCGGACAGGTATCGGAATTCGGTTCCGGCGGCGATGAAACCGCGCACCGAGGCTGGGCCGCACATCGGGTGACCCCACTGTGCGGTCGGGATGCAGAGGGCATGACACTCGGAGATCGGTTTACTCAGCAGGTTAACCAGTGCATCGTGGATGCTAGTGTTTGTGACGCCCCCGGATGTGAGAAGAAGTTTCATGATGGCGCTTCTTGGCAATGGAATGAGGCCCGAAAGGCCCATCCAGCTTGAATTGTATAACAATCAACGCTTTCAATAATAAAAGAGAAGTGCTATTGCTTCTCAGAGATTCTTTCTTTGCGATGTCTGCCGGTCAACGATTGTTTGTGCTGCGCACGTGACCGGTCAGAGTTCATACAGGTGAAAAGCCGCTGGACATGGATGTCTGCTATAAGCCGTGTTGGGTGCGCTTATGGATGCTCACTTCTCACACTCAACCGATTCGGTTGAGAACGAGATCGATCGCACCAGCTAACCCTGCACCAATAATCCATATCCATGACATCACTGTCTTGAATTCGTATTTTGGATGCCGAATGAACACGATATGCAGTAACACATGAACAATCATGAATAGGTCTAGCGCGTCCATAGCGGCTCTGGCGCGTTCAGCTGAACCCCCTAATGCCCACTGAAACCAGACGAATAGTGGCAAGTGCAGCCACATAAATGCGTGAAATCCGAGTTTGTCTTCCATCCACGAGGTGATGGGTAGCACCCGCCACTCATGGCAGCGAACGGCATCCATCTCATGGATGATCAAACAGGCAAATGCAACGAGGAAAAATGGATACTCATTCATATGATGACCAACTCATGTCCAACATCATATTAGTCTTTGGACAAGTAGCCCGAAGCCTATCTGTAACCGCAAAAAACGCACAGCACATGTAGTATACATAAATTAAGGCTGTTCAAAAGTCGCCTCGTCATTCCCTCGAAAGAGGGAATCCATAACGTGACAGGCACAAATCGAGTGGGTTGCGCCATTTTTTGCGTGCCTAGTTATGGATCTCCGCGTTCGCGGAGATGACGAGTTGAGCGCAGTGCTGACTTTTGAACAGCCTTACCAGACGCGTGATGTGCCCCCCTAAAAGTGGAGTCACATCACGCTGATGAGCCGCCTAACGGCAGGCGTTACCGGCAAGGATGGGAATTGGCGGGAAAAGTCCCACACTTGACCGGCACACGCGGGATTGGGCACATTTTGCAAGACGGTTTTGAATACCAACTGCTGTATATTCGATGTCACCCTTGAAGCCAATTAAACCACTTTCGCTAATTTTTCGAAAATTTTCGTCAGTTTTTCATCGAGTGTGGCAGCGGTAAATGGCTTGACTATATAGCCATTGGCACCGGCCTGCGCTGCGGCAATGATGTTTTCCTTTTTTGCTTCAGCCGTTACCATCAATACCGGCAACTTGGACAAAGCCGGATCGGCCCGAATGTTTTGCAACATCGTTAATCCATCCATGTTCGGCATATTCCAGTCGGAAATGACAAAATCGAATGGCTCACCTCTTAGCTTGGCAAGTGCCATGTCGCCGTCCTCAGCTTCATCAACATTGGTATATCCTAATTCCTTCAACAGGTTTCGGATAATGCGGCGCATTGTCGAGAAATCGTCAACAATTAAAAATCTCATTTTGATATCGATCATTCGTTACTCCTTTGATTTTCTTATTTTGGTTATGCTCATGAACTTGGATTTATTGTATATCATACTTGTCATTCCGACCCTTCGACAAGCTCAGGGTAAACTACGAGGAGGAATCTTTGCGTAAATTGGGTGTCGCACCGATTTACCGCAAAGACCCCTCGCTTCGCGTCGGGGTGACAAGCTAGTTCATTTAGATTGTTGGACGCAGAGCGCTTGCGCCCTGCGTCTTTAAATTTCGAAAGAAAAGCAGATGTCAACTGCCTTTAACATAGCATTTCCGAACGAAACCACTTTCTTTTCTGATGGTTAGCATCGTTGTTACAGATCGCTTAAGCTTAATCTTTGCCGACCACAAAAAAACATCACGAACCTAATGGTTTGCGTTACTGGTTGGCGGGTGGGATGCTCTCTGCCAACGAAAACCAGGAATTTGCACCAATTTAGATTAGAACGCACACGCTACCCGCCAATCCAGTGCACGCTTTGTTGTGCATTTTTGGGAGCGCGCGAAATGTGTATTTTATAGATTGCGTAAAAAATAAAATTCTACCATGGTCTCTATGCAACACGGGATAAATGTTGCAATGGGAGCTACTCGTATTTTTTTTTACATTTCAATGATGCGGGGCGCGGTATCCGAGCAAGCGACCTAACGCAGCGAGCAGAGATAGTCCCAGGCGCTGTAAAGGAATAGGTATGCCAGCGCGGTATGTTTGGCTTGCGATCTCACTCCCAATGACAGCCAGATGCAACAGGTTTATTTCACCTTTGGCATTAGCCTTGCCAGCCTGGGCAAGGGTGAACATGGTCTCAAAAAAATAATCTGCGCCAAGGGCGGGACGAAAACTGTGACGCAGATGCAGTTCATCAGGTCCCGCATTCCAGCAGTTGACATGAAACGCGCCGGGCGGCACGACTACAGAATCTCCTAAATGGGCTTCATGCTCCATTCCATTGAGGCGGTAGCGCGCCGTACCCGATACAATATCGAAACGCTCCTCCTGATTAAGTTGCACGTGTTCAGGGAAGACGGGCGTGGTACTGGGGGGCATATAATGATCGAACTCCACTACAGATCCATCCGTGTCTTTCTCAGTCTGTTGGAAAACGATCCGCTCCTTTGTGTTGGGGTTATTCAAAGCCTGACCTTTAATCGCCATACCTTACCTCTGTATACATTAAGAAATATTTTTTCTAAAATAATTCGATTGTCGCGGCAGTATATCCTGATTGCTATGAATTCTTAATAACTCAAAGCTGGTGGGATGCGAAAGCGCGGTTTGTTAAAAAGCCCAGCATTAAGACGGCCAGCGTGAAACTTCCTAGCCATAGCCAATCGGCTGTGTCAGCGATAGAGAACAACTCCAGATGAATGATAGAAGCCAGCAATACAAATACGGCGAAGACCAGCATGGCCGTTACGGCGACGCGAATCTCAAGCCATCTTTGACGGCGGGCAAGCATTAAACTTCCTATGCCATAAGACAGAAATGGAGCCGAGTACAACTGCGCCAGCAAAGGCGTGATCTTCCACGGCCATACGGTCACCATAAAATTGGGTAAAAACAGTAAGCCCAATGCGAGAATCGTGACAAGACTGCCTTGTCCTAGCAAGTAAGTGTTTGCCCACTTTGGAAGAACGGCTCCAGTAGGCGACATATCGGTTGCGCGTTCTTGCCACATCAGCCAAAGGGCGATGATCGGATAAAAGAAATAGGCGCTGAACCAAACCCACACTTGGGGGCGGCTGTAGTCAAATTCATTCAAGTAAAAAAGCGAAACGATGAACAACATCCCTGTCCAGATGGCGATCATCGGCAATATGACCCGCACTTCAGCCCAGCGGCGAGCAAGCATACACCCCACCATAAATGTCGCACCAGAAAAATACATCGCTCCGAGGAAACGCGCATGCAGGGGCGGCACCATCCAAGGGATCGCTTCATCTACATGGGTTGGGATAAAATAGCCCCAGATGCCTACCCATAGTGCTAACAGACCAACTGCAGCAAAATATATTTTTTGTCCCCGAGTTACAAATGTCATAGGATTATCTCGTTTTTAACTTTAAGGTTTGTTTGATTGTGCGCGTCTGATGACGTCTTTAATTCTACTTGGATATTGCGGCTGATATTGAACGGTTTTCAATGCATTTGTATATTGGCGGGCGTGGATTCTGTTCGAGAGTAGAAAAAACTCGAAGCCAGACAACTACTTGAAAATGGCACAAACTCACATACGTTGGCGCACGCTTTGTTGGGCTGGGATTGAAGATGCAATTTTTTTTATTTTAACACTTGTTTAACACTTGCCACTTTTATAAACACACCTTATTCTTTCAAGGAAAAACGCCACTCATTGTGCTGAACTATTTTTTGAATTGCTCAGCGCCAGCGCCCAACACTGGCTTCAAGCGTTGTTGTGCCGTCATTGCGGCACTTTCTGTTACTGCGGCACTTTCGGCTCATATCCATCCACCGGCGCCGCCGCGTTCCTCATCCGCGATATTGAAAACCGCAGCGTTGACTTTGCCACCTCATCTCTCAGTGGCCATAGCGACGGTAGCATCCGAAACTCGACACGGCTCTTGGCGAGCTCACCCAATAGATCGTCTATTCGACGGCAGTTCGTGGGACGGATTGCCTCCCGTGACACATAGTAGGCAGCATGGACATCGTCCATCACAAACGTTTCGTTCGGCATCGCATACTCATACATAACGCACCGCCTCATTCGATCCAGCCATGCTGACTCAATCGCCACAACGCGTTCTGCTGCTGTTTGCGCCATCCAACGCATCCGATCTTCTTGCGACGTGTATTCTGCGACCCCATACGTCACTCGCGGACAATCCCGCGGAACAAGAAAGTTCGTCGCTCCTTCTTCCGCGACCGCCCAGACAACTTCGTAAGTGTGATATTTACTTGCTCGCGGATGGAAGACTTGAATCCCGGGTTCTTCGCTGTAGTGAAATAGCTGCATCTGTTACCTCCAGTGGAGGTGCAGTTTCGCATGGGCATACTCCCGATCTCTCCGACAGGCACAATATATATATATTATGCATCAAGTGAAATGGAGAATATCATAAAATGTTTTCTAAATATCATTTGTTATAACCTCGTGTACGCTGTGTCATGACAAGTTTCACGCCAGCGAACTTGGGGCATTCGATATTCGTGATTATCTAATCTACCTCGCCGCATCGGCACCCAATTGGCTTATAACGGGCGATTAATGCAACCCCCAAAGCGGTGCGTAGATCATGCGCGCCAAATGCCCCAAGGCGACGGCCCGCCCGAGCAATAGGCATCCGTTTTCGTTCCATAATACGCTTATTCTCGCGCCGTATTGGCGGGGTGGGGCGACAAGCGTCATGGGAATTTGTCAAATTTCGCAGGGGATTTTTAGCGTATCATTGCCCCTATAGCCATGCCGCGCAAAATACAGGATAAATAAATGGAGCACACTCAGATATTGCTTGCTGAATTGGCAAAATACGAGGTGGCGTTTATCGCCAATGCCATTGCCGATGCTGAAATAAATCAAGCCAGCAGCGCACCCGCATCGCTTGTGCCAGCCGAATTATTAGCGGCATTGTGCGACCACCCCGGGTCTTGAAGAGGTGATGAGATTTTAGAGCAAATTCTGGTTATGTCCGTTGCTTAGACGGCTTATTTCCTGCCTAATTTGAAGCAAAACACCTTGCGAAATTCTGCAAGTAGTGACTTCATTTTTAGAGGGTCACTTCCCTATACTTTACAACGACCAAAGCTCACCCGCCGATGAAGGAGGTCGCGTGGAGCATTTTGTTAGGCAATAAATGTTAGTCCTATAGCCCAAGTTGATTCTCGATGTATTTTTGTGGGACACCTGTTGCAATGTCTCCACCCTTCCGGGCAACCTCGATTAAGAACTTCTTTAATTTTTGACCTGCTCTCACCCTATCTGGCTTTGGTGCTCTTTTATCCTCGACTTCATAGATCGCAGTGACAAGCTCATTGGCTCTTGTTTCGCCGTACTTCTGAACCAATTCAAGCAATTCTGGCCCTTGTGCCCCTAAGTTCTGATTGCCATTGATTTCTTGAGCTATTACACCATTAACCGTTCCTACTATTTTCGGATTAATGTTAATAGTAATACTCGCCTTGTTATTGGTATCAATGTCACGAGAAGTACTTCCTATCATCAGAGAGGCGCCAGTTCCACTAAATGAGGGAACTGTAGCTTCAATAAGTTGGTTAACAGCTTTCCAGTCAATATCACCTGGTATTTCGTCAACTAGTTCTGATTCTAAGCGCTGCTTAATGCCTAATACTTTTCGTTCTCGCTCATGTTTTAAGTCAACATGAAGACGCTTTGCTTCTTTACTGTATCGTACGAGTATTTCGGATAACTTTTTTGCATCCATTGATTTAGACACCAATATTGCTTCGGCCGCGGATTGGTCTCGGACACACAGATCCAAAAAATGTGTGAAGTCAGCAAATTCTGCGCTTAGTCCATGCTCTCCTTTCGGTTCATCTCCATGAAATTCATAAATAATTCCTTTGTCTGTTCGTTGTTGATCAAGCCGAACGGCAATATGCCCCACAGTTGAAAGATATTCTCTAAATAGTTGCAACAGCCTATCCGTCTCGTTTGACCATATTCGGCCAGACGGAACATAGACCCGAAAAAGTAAGTTTGCTTCGGTATCTCGCAGAAATGACTCGGCAAGAACAGTTACCTGAGCATTTCTTTTATAAGGCATGATCTCCAGATCTAGATTCTCAATTACCTTTAGAACTTTGTCTAAATCTTCCTTCGATGGTCTCCAACTTAATTGATCCCATTCATCACTGCCAGCCACGCCTGTCAGCAGGTCTTCATAAACGAAAACCATATTTGGCTTTTTAGCAATTCTTTGAAATAGCCTGCGACTTACTTGTTCGTAATCCTTAGAAGCGATTAAGGATATGACATGTGGATCTAGCTTTATTAATACACTAGAAATTTCAAAGGTGTCGAAATATTCAACTATGCTTTGCCAGTTTTCTGGTTTTGAATTCAGGAGCTTTTGCTTATATTGTCTCTTAGAAGCCTTAAGCAGACTGATTACGCCTTCATGAGCAATGTTTCCTAAAAGCAAGACTAGAGGCTTATCGGTTTCTAGGTCAAAAGTATCTGTATCTGGGTCATACATAGTGAGTCTCTTTTTCGCTTAACATATGTATCATACATCAAACGAAGCAAAGTGTATTATAAAATGCCTTATAAATATGATTTTGTGTAATCTATATCATAGATATCTCCCATAAATAATCCAAAACCACCTCCTAAACTACTGGGTCAAGTAGGTCAAATCATGCGTTTAAAACATATAAGCTTAAGTACTAGATTACATTCCGATTAACAATTCTGGACTTTCTAAGGCTCAGAAAAATTTATTCAGGTCATTTTTGACATTGAAGATGCTTTTGACCTCATCACAAGCTTTTGTAGTGCGTTTTAAGATATACAAAATCATGTGTCACCAAAATTATTCAGAATGTAATCTGCTGCGCGTAGCTATGTCAACAATATTAAAAATTATCTTTTTTATTGTAAAAGGTCAACATGATAGCGGAACCGTCATTTCGAGCGAAGCGAGAAATCTTTGCGTAAATTGAGGCTAAAAGCGTATGTTATGCAAAGATTTCTCGCTTCGCTCGAAATGACAGATGTTAGGCAAAAATGACAATTTTATGCTTCTACTAACATCTTGACCCTTACAAAAACAGCAAATATTGGCAAACATGCCAGTTGCCACACTTTTCGGCATAGTTTTGCTATGCATTTGCTCGAAGCATGTTACATATACCCCGATCCTCCCCACTATGGTAAATTACCCCCCATGACAAACACAACCTCAATGGCGACCAAGGCGGTGTGGGCAGGCGAGCAAGATTTGCTGCTGACCGGAGCCACCACCGTGCCGATTTCGTTGGGCGTGGCGCATGGCTACGCCGATGTAGACACGTGGCGCGAGGTGGCGCTGGGTGAAAAGCCGGGCTATATCTACGCCCGCAACACCAACCCGACCGTCGCCGCCTTCGAGCAAAAAATTGGCGCGTTAGAGAACGCCGAAAGCGTGACCAGTTTTGCCACCGGCATGGCCGCCATCAGCAATATGTTTTTTGCTTTGCTCAAACCCGGGCAGCGCGTGGTGAGCGCCAAAGACACCTATGGCGGCACAAACTTGCTGTTTTTGCACTTTTTGCCGCGCTGGGGCATCGAAGTGGCGCTGTGCGACACCACCGATGTGGCCGAAATTGAGCGCGAGGTCGCCAAGGGCTGCGATTTGCTTTATCTCGAAACGCCGACCAACCCGACGCTGAAGGTGCAACCCATCGCGCAATTGGCGGTGGTGGCGCATCGGCATGGCGCGGTGGTGGCGGTCGATAATACCTTCGCCACCCCCATCAACCAAAACCCGCTGGCTTTGGGGGCCGATTTGGTCATTCACAGCGCTACTAAATTTTTGGGCGGTCATGCCGATGCGATGGGCGGGGTGTTGTGCGGCAAACGCGACTTGGTGCAGCAGGTTTTTCATTTCCGCGAAATCAATGGTGCCACGCTCGACCCGATGAGCGCCTATTTGCTGTTACGCGGTATGAAAACGCTGCATTTGCGTATTCGTCAGCAAAACGAGAACGCCATGCACATCGCCCGTTGGCTCGAAAAACAGCCGCAGGTGGCCGTCGTCAATTACCCGGGTCTCGAATCACACCCTCAGCACGACATTGCGGCTGAGCAAATGCGCGGTTTTGGCGGTATGCTCAGTTTTGCGCTCAAGGGCGGCTTCGAGGCGGTCAAACAAGTGCTGCCGCGTTTGCAATTGATGCATCGCGCCGCCAATTTGGGTGCAGTCGAGACGGTGGGTGGGCCACCCGCCACCACCAGCCATGTCGAATGCAGCGCCGAAGAACGCGCCGCGATGGGCATCCCCGAAGGGCTGATTCGCTACTCGGCAGGTATCGAGGATGTGGATGACCTGATCGCCGACCTCGACCAAGCTTTGGGCGGGGCTTAATGGTTGGGCAGTCAAGCAGTCAGCACTGCCTTAGGTTGTTATTTTGTATCTTGGGAATAAAAAAATTCTTAACCGTTCAGGTCTGATTTCACGTCTACGTTTACGTTCACGTCTACGTTTACGTTTACGTTTACATTCACGTCTACGTTTACGTTCACGTCTACGTTTACGTTCACGTCTACGTTTACGTCTACGTTTACGTTTACGTTCACGTCTACGTTTACGTTCACGTTTACGTCTACGTTTACGTTCACGTTTACAAAATTTCGTCGAAATCACGATAGGGTCTTTGGAATCAGGCGCTTTGCCCTTGCTCCTAAAGACCCTATCAGTATGAAGACCGCCTAAAGCGCTTCAAGCGCTTTAGGTGCTATCTTCACCTCAGATACGTTATTCTCGTTTAAAAATCAGCCACAAAGCCGCCGGCCACGAGAAATCAATGGAACCACAGCCGCTGCCATCACGCGGGTCATAATATTCATAAAATCCGGTTTTTTCGATCAAGGCCAACGTATCTTGTTTGATCTTTTGATAAATCGGTTCATAGCCATAACGCCGGAATCCCTGCGCCAAGACCCAATTTAAAATAGGCCAGGCCGGGCCGCGCCAATAACGTTGCGCCTGCCATTCTGGCTCGTTGCGCGCAGTCGTGCTGATGCCATAGCGCAGCCCACCCGCGCCAAGGCTGCCGGTGGGGGTCGCTGGGTCAAAGTCATATTCGTTGGGGTTGTGCAAATGGGCCAATAAACGCTCGGCTTGTTCGCGGCTGGCGAGACCGGCGTAAAGGGGCGCAAAGGTCATGGCGGTGTTGACCTCAAGCCGACAGCCCGCCCGCATATCATAATCAAAATATAGCCCCCGTTCAGCATCCCAATGCCGTGCATCAAAATATTGGCGGGTTTGGCGCATCCATGCGGCAATCTGGTCACTAGGGTTGCCGGTTTGCGTCGCAATCCACAGCAAATCTTCGTCGGCACGCTGCAAAATTGATGAAAAAAGCACATCTTGCGCCAAAAACGGCGAATGGGTTAGCAGTTGATCATGTTCATAATTGTTACGCCGAAAAACATCAATTAAATGCACATAACGCTCATATTCATGTTTGGTTGGGCGAAAAATGGCATTGACATGCACCGTGTCTTTACGTT
This sequence comes from Thermoflexus hugenholtzii JAD2, assembly GCA_945877855.1. Lineage (GTDB taxonomy): Bacteria > Chloroflexota > Anaerolineae > J036 > Brachytrichaceae > AQU-03. The sequence goes on from CAMDWA010000018.1 coordinate 40,302, forward strand.
GATAAGGCGGCACATTGATCGGATGAATACGCTCGAAGGCCTTAAGCCAACGCGGCGAGTCGTCGGTGCCGCTTTCCCACGGGTGAATGAGGCAGCACATGCCACTGCCATCGGCATCACGGGCGGTGTGCATCCAGTGATGCCAGCGCCACAAGGCTGGATAAACTTCGCTCAAAAATTGTTTGATTTCAGCCGTGTCGCCCGTTAGCTCGGCAATTTTGCGCACCATGGTCGCCAACAAAGGCGGTTGGGTAATGCCCGATGTTTGCACACTGGGCGCATGGCGGCTGTTGTTGGTTTGCCAAAAATCGGGGTCTGGAAAATAATCGGATGGGCCAGTGTGATAGATGACATGCGGGATCATGCCATCGTGCCATTGCCCCGCAATCAAGCCACGCACCTCCGCCATTGCACGAGGTAAATCAAAATGGGCTAATCCCAGTGCCACAGTGGCACTGTCCCAATTCCATGAATGGGGGTATTGGCGCGGGCCGGGCTTGGTAAAGATGCCATTGACATCGTTGGCGCGTAAGATGGCGATAGCGCGGTGGTAAGTATCTGATAAAGTCATTATGTGTATTGATCAAGGCTGTTCAAAAGTCGATTCGTCATTCCCGCGAAAGCGGGAATCTATAACCAGACAGGCATAGGTTGACTGGTTTGCCGCAATTTTGACCTGCCACGTTGTGGATCTCCGCATTCGCGGAGATGACGGGTTAAGTCGCGTGCTGACTTTTGAACAGCCTTGTTGTATTGATAGCAAATTCCGACAAAATAAAAGATGCCGCCGCCATTAGAAATGGCGCACTGGGCATATAAAGCCTGTCTTCACAGGCGAAGCATTTAGACCACGAAGGTGGTCTTTGTGTATCCAGCGCGGGATTTTAATCCCTGCGCTGGGCTGTCATCAACTCGGAATCTGCCCTAAGTGAGCCAGCATTGCTTGCTCGGCATGATTTGTAGCCAAATTGAGGTGTTGGGCGCAAAATAATCATCGGGGCGGGTATTCACTTTGACCATTTGCCCATGCGCTTGCACGGTCAATAGATTATGCGAGCCAAGCGGCTCAGCGACAATCACTTGCCCTTGTAATGCCCCGGCAATTGGCGCAGCATGGGTTTCAATATTCTCGGCACGAATCCCGAGCAAGGTCGCGTTTGACGGTGCGTGCATCGTTGCCATAAATTCGGCAGGCAGTTGGCTTATTTTTAGCAAGTTCATGGGCGGGTTGCCAATAAAACCTGCCACAAATGGGTCGGTGGGGTGTTGATACACTTGCAGCGGGGCATCACATTGCAAAATATGACCCTGTTTCATCACCGCAATGCGATCACCTAGCGATAACGCCTCAACTTGATCGTGGGTGACATAGACGGTGGTCATTTTTGCATCATGCAGCAATTTCTTTAACTCGGCACGCATATCCATACGTAATAGGGCATCGAGGTTGCTGAGGGGTTCATCCATTAACAACACATCGCTGGGCATGGCTAGCGCCCGCGCCACAGCAACCCGTTGGCGTTGCCCACCACTCAGTTGGGCGGGGTAACGCCCTAAATAGTCGCCAATGCGTAGCAATTCGGCGGCATTATTCACCCGGGTTTTAATTTCAGCCTCGGGCATTTTTTTCATTTGCAAGCCAAATGCAATATTGTCGCGCACCGTGAGGTGAGGGAAAACCGCATAGCTTTGGAAAACCATGCTGATGTTGCGTTTGCGTGGGGGTTCATTGGTGACGTTTTTTCCGCCAATGCTGACGGTTCCCCCGTCAATTTCGTCTAAGCCAGCGATGGCGCGTAGTAAAGTGGTTTTGCCACAGCCGCTTGGCCCAAGCAACACCATAAATTCTTGATCGCGAATGGTCAAGCTGATGTTGTTGGTCGCGATGGCTTTGCCATATTTTTTGACGATATTTTCAAGTTTTATTTCAGCCATAATTTTGTGATGCTCAATGCTTAATGGTATAAAAATTAGGATTTACGCAAAATTTGATTTTTACCCCAAAGCACACGAAGAACTCAAAGATTTGCATCGTAAAATCTTTCTTATCTTTGTGTTCTTTGCGGTGAAATATTTTTAATGCACGCAAGTCCTAAAAATATTAGTTTTGCCGATGTTTTTATACCGCTTAATGGGTATATTAACGACTCACACGCCCCCAGAGGGTGAATAAATATTTGCGAATGAACAACATAAAAATCATTGAGGGGACAAGCAAAAAGAAGCCACCCGCATAACGATAATTGATGGGCGAGCCATCAAGCTGGGTCAGTAACAAGGCGGGCAATGTGCGATTACGGGTGGTCAAGATCACCGAAGCAAACACTTCGTTCCAACTCAACACAAAGGTAAACAGGGTCGCTGCGGCCAGGCCGGGCAAGGCCAATGGCAACACCACTCGCACAAATGCTTGCAAGGGTGAGCATCCCAAGGTCTCGGCAGCCTCTTCCAGATCTTTGGGCACACCCGAAAACACACTGCTGGTGACCAGCACGGTAAATGGCAGCGCCAAGGCACAGTGCATCAGCGCAAGGCTAAATACATTGTCATTAATATCGAGTTGGATAAAGGCAACGGCGATCGGAATGGACAAAATGACAATGGGGAAAGCGCGGGTGCTGACAATAACAAGCCGCAAAAGATCACGTCCGGGAAAGTTAAACCGCGCCAAAGCATAGCCCGCTGGTGCCCCGATCAATAGCGAGAAGACAATGGTGATGAGCGCCACCGTGACACTGCGCCCGGCAGCCGGTAAAACGCCAGTTGCGCCCAAGAAAAATTCCATTGTTTCGATGGTCGGTGTTGCTGGCACGAAAGGTTTGGGAAAGGTAAAAATACCCGTCCGAGTGCTAAAAGCTTGGGATGCAATTAGATAAATGGGCAGCAAAATCCAAATGGCCAATAGCACGGCTAGCACATAAGTTAATAAGCGTGAAAGTTTCATTTCTTCACCTCAAGTTCTGGCGAACGCAACCCAACCAAAAACACAATCGTGGTTAAGATTGACAACAATAAAATGACACTGGCATAGGCGGCGGCAACGTTGGGGTTGCGAATGTCGTAATACCAGCGATAGGCCTCGCCTGCGAGCAAACTCATGCCAGTGCCTGCAATCGCCAGCGCCACCCCAAACACCTGAAACGCCAAAATCGCCCGTAAAATGAGCGCAACCTGTAAACTGGGTTTAAGCATGGGGATAATGACGCGCGTCACCCGTTGCCAAAGACTCGCGCCAAACACTTCGGCGGCTTCCATATAATCATTTGGGATTGATTGCAACCCGGCGACTAAAATGACCATGATGATGCTGGTGGCACGCCATGCTTCGGCTAGCACCACTGCAATCATCAGCCAGCCCCAATTTTGATAACTGAGAAATAGAAAGGGGCGCTCGAGAAAACCTAATGAGATGAGCAAGCTGTTTAAAAAACCACGATCGGTAAAAATATTAAACCAAACGATGCCAGCCGCCAATTCGCTGATGGCGAGCGGGATGGCGTAAATATAAAGAAAAATACTGGCCCCTTTTAATTTAGCGTTGACGACCAGCGCCATGACTAGCGCCAAGGCGAATTGCACCGGAATGATAATTAAAATGAGCCAAATGGTGGTTTGGAGTGCCGGTGAAAATTGCACATCGCTAAACATTTTGGCAAAATTTGCCAATGTAAACGCCCCAGTATCGCGATCACGCAACGCCAACCCAAATGCTTCGACCATTGGATAAGCAAAGAACAAGGCCATAAAAATAATTGATGGCGCGATAAGGATGTAGGGGGTGAATGATCGTTTTTTCATACACAAATTTGCCACTTTCAACCTAGAGCAGGTTTCGAGTCGTAGGGGCACGGCATAGAGTGAGATTA
>CAMDWA010000019.1 GCA_945877855.1 Thermoflexus hugenholtzii JAD2
CGTCGCTCATGGCTGGCACATAGGCCCCACCGGCGGTGCAACTGCCCATGACACAGGCAATTTGCGGGATGCCTTTGGCGCTCATGGTGGCTTGGTTATAAAAAATGCGCCCAAAATCATCGACATCTGGAAAAACTTCATCTTGCAAAGGCAAAAATGCGCCACCGCTGTCAACCAAATAAATACACGGCAAACGGTTCTCGAGCGCAATTTGTTGGGCACGCAAGTGTTTTTTTACCGTTAACGGGTAATAAGTGCCACCTTTAACAGTCGCATCGTTGGCGATGATCATGCACGGAATACCGTGAATTGGGCCGATACCCGTCACCACGCCTGCACCGGGGGCATCGCCATCATAGAGCGCGTAGGCAGCTAAGGGCGATAATTCTAAAAAAGGCGCATCGTCATCCAGCAGCTTGTCGATACGGTCACGCACAAACAATTTGCCCTGCTCTTGATGACGGGCTTGGGCGGTGCTGCCACCGCCGCTACGAATCTGAGCGAGTCGTTGGCGCAATTGCTCAACCAAGGTACGATGATGCTGGGCGTTGGCCTGAAATGAGCCAGACTGTGGGTCGAGTTGAGTTTCAATGGAAATCATGTTTTGAGATGGGTGGCAGGGTGACAGGGTGACAAGGTGAGGGGGTGACAAGGTGAATTACATGTCACCCTGTCACCTTGTCACCCTGTCATCATTAAGGTGCCCAAATTTCAATCGGCGGGGGCGGCACTTTGAGCCATTTTTGCGCCAATTTGGTGAGAGATGAATCGGCTTGCATGTCTTGCAAGTTCAGGTTCATCAAATCGCGCCATTCCGAATCATTTTCGGCAAACACCAAGCCCACTGGCGAAGTAAAACGCGCCAACGGCCCTGTATAGACGCTGGATGGCTGAAAGATCGGGTAGCTAAAATCAAACAAGCGCTCATTGGCCGGGCTAATGCTGACGCCACCCACCCCCATATCAATCTGCCCCGATTTTAAGGCATCGGTCAGCGAATTGCCCTTGAGATCGATAAACTCGACCCGCGCCGGATCGGGCAAACGCCGTGCCAATTCGACCACCATTTCAACTTCATAGCCCAATGCATCATTTTTAAAATCCCAACTGGCAAAGGGCAGGTTTTGGGTGCTAATCCCCACGCGCAGGAGTTTATTGTTTTTGACCTGGTCTAACGTGCGTTTAAGGTTGACATTGGCCGGTAAGGCCGCCAGTTGCAAATCGGCTTCGCCCTGTAATGGGCGCGCCACCGCAGGCGGGGCCGTGCCAAACCATTTGCGGTGCAGCGTAGCAAAGCTGCCATCGGTCATCATTTTGCTTAGGGTAAAGTTGACAAACCCCTGCCACGCCGAGTCGTTTTCGGCCAACAACACCCCTACAGGGTAACGCGACAAAACCGACAACACCGCTAATTGCGGGTCACGGCTGGCTTCGTAACGCAAACGCCGCCAATTACCAGCGATGGCGTTTAAGCGCCCAGCCTTTAATTCTTGAAACGCCTTGCTATAAGACCCCATCGATTGCAAGGTCATGGTGACGGCTAAACCATTTTGCAGGTCACGCAGGGCATACGTAGTATCGAGATCGACCCACCCCACCGACTTGCGGGCAAGATCACGCGGCTCTTTGGCGGTGTTGGCCTTAATCAACAGCGCCTCGCCATCTTCTAAATAGGTAATGCCAAAATCAGCGATTTCTTCGGTGGTTTTTGAATGAAGAAAACCGCCCATCGCAATATCAATTTCACGCGTCGCAAGTTTTTGCGGGGCCGAGCCAAATGTCACTTGAATAAACTCGACTTTATCGGGACCGCCTAGCCAACGGGTGGCAAATTCACGCGCAATATCAAGGTCTAAGCCTTCAAGGTCGCCTTTGTCATTTACAAAGCTAAGGGGCGGGGCATCGTAACGCATCCCCACCCGCAATTTACCGCGCCGTCGCACCACTTCGGCAGTCGAAATCTCTGACGGCACGGCGGTTGGAATGACAGCGGCACGAATAGCAGCGGGAGTAGGTTCAACTCGCAATAGTTTGCCCACATCTAACTGATTACGGATTGAGGCGGGAATTGAATTACAACCTGCGAGTATGACGCTAAGACAAATACTCGCCCAATGGGTTAGACCGAAAATAGATTTTTTTTTCATCAATTTGAGCATCCCTCAACTTGTAAAACGCGAGATCATGATGATATTTTAACGTGATGAGATTGTCCCTACTATAATCCAAGCGAAAAATGAATGCACAAGCAAAATTAGTCATCATTATTGGCCCAACTGCGGTGGGCAAATCGGCCAAGGCGATGGCTTTGGCAAGCGAGATCGACGGCGAAATTATTTCATCTGATTCACGCCATGTATACCGTGGCATGGATATTGGAACCAACAAACCGACTGCGGATGAACAAGCCAAGGTTCGGCATCATTTGCTCAATTTGCGTGACCCCCACGAGGCGTTTTCATTGTCTGAATATTTAGACTTGGCGCGTAATGCCATTGACGATATCAGCGCACGCGGCAAAACGCCGATGTTGGTCGGTGGCACCGGGCAATATGTGCGGGCAGTGATCGAGGGCTGGCAAGTGCCAGAAGTGCCACCCAATGAAGAGATACGCCGGCATTGGACTAATTTTGCCGAAACCCATGGCATTGAAGCCTTGAACCGCGAATTGATCAAACGCGACCAAGCCGCCGCCACCACCATCGACCCGCGCAATGTGCGGCGGGTCATTCGGGCGCTTGAGGTGATTGAAGTGACCGGCCAAAAATGGAGTGAGTTGCAACGCAAAAACCCGATGGATTCGGGCGCGTTGCAAATTATTAATGTGTCAATGCCGCGTGAAGCCTTGTATGAACGCGCCGATGCCCGTATTTTGCAGATGATGGAAGACGGCTGGCTAGACGAAACCAAGCGTCTGCTTACATTTTTGACATCGGTTGGCGTTGATGCCGCTAAAGCCAAAACCTTGCCATCGATGTCGGCTTTGGGCTATGGCGAAATGATCGATATGGCGCTCGGCCAATTGTCAATGGCCGATGCCATCACCCGCATCAAGGCCGATACCCGCCGCTTTATTCGCATGCAAGATGCTTGGTTTAGACCCTATTGGAAATAATAATGACAACCATTGCCCAAATTCCAGCCCATTCGCGTGATCTATTAGAACGCCCGTTATTGATGACGTTATCGACCCAACTGAATGATGGCAGCGCCCAACTTACGCCAGTTTGGTTTAATTACGACGGCACCTATATTTACTTTAACAGCGAAAAAGACCGTCTGAAACATCGAATTTTGCGGCAACGTCCGCAGGTGTCGCTCATCATTCTCGACCCCGATGATCGGGCGCGCTGGCTAGCCGTGCGCGGGCGGGTGATTGAAATGGTAGACGATGTCGATTGGGTGCATATTAATGCGCTCACCCAGCGCTATATGGGCGTACCCACCTTTGGCGCACCGCCCGATGAAAAACGGGTGCGCTTTAAAATTCAGCCAGAGCATGTCACGGCGGTTGAAAAATATGCCCCCGCACCAGCCCATTAAGCCGAAGTGATACGCTGATAAACCGATTGTAATTTGGGCACAATCTGCCCCCAATCAAACTGCCAGGCAAAATTAAGCGCCTGTTGGCTGAGTTGCGCCCCAAGCTCGGCGTTTGCTAACAGGCGGCAAACACTTGCCGCAAACTCGGCTGCCGAGTCGGCAATACATGCATTTTCGCCATGTTGCAGATCAAAGCCCTCACAACCGGCGCGGGTGGTGACAATGGGGCATTCGAGCGCCATCGCCTCAAGCAATTTAAAACGCGTGCCCCCCCCCACACGCAGCGGCGCAACATACACATCGGCCTGCATAATATAGCTACGAATGTCATCAACCGCACCCGTGATGACAATATTGGGGTTGCTGCGCAAAATGTCTAAACGCGGGCTTGGTTTTTGCCCCACAATTTGAAATTTCACCGCCGGAAAGGTTTGTTGCACAAGCGGTAACACTTGGGTAGCAAACCACAAAACCGCCTCGATATTCGGGCGATAATCCATCTTACCAGTAAAAATCAAGGTTTGTGGCGTGCCACTCGGTTTGTTTTGCTGGGCATTTTGGGCAGCCTGATACGCGGCGATGTCGATGCCATTGGGGATGACATGCGGTCGCAGCGTGGGTTCTAATGCTTGCAAAGCGCTGGCATCTTGGGCCGACACGCACAAGGTGGCATGAGCAGCCGTGGCAACGCTACGCTCAAAGGCGCGTAAACGCTGCCATTGCAAGAGTGAATAGGCGGCGGCATGCCAGCGTTGGGGCTTACGGGCATCCGCCAAACAATTGCGCTGCTGCAACACATATTCGCAATTGTGGTCATCAAACACCACCGGCACAGGCAAATGCGCCGCAACTTTAGACGGCGGCAACAGATACCGCGCCATCTCGATGCCCTCAATTTGCACAATATCAAAATGATTTTGGCGCAACCATTCTGCCAGTTTTTGGGCAAACGCTGGCGACCATAACCGCCAACCCATGTCGGGCAAGGCTGAGGTCAATAGGGTGCGCAAGCGGTCTTGGCTGCGGCGGCGTGGCACCGCAAAAGTGGCAATTTGGGCACAAGCAGCGTGTAGAGGGGCCAAGTCGTGTTGCTCATGCGCCGCTTGGCCGCCAATATTCTCATCAAACGACAACAACCAAACCTCGTGCTGTTTGGCGATGCCCGACAGCAAGCCCCAATTACGCATGGCCGTGCCTTGGCGTGGGGGGTAAGGCAATTGCGGTGTTAGAAAGAGAATACGCATGGTGATAAGGTCTTAGGGTCGCCGCGTCGCGGTTGGCGTGCTTGTCGTGGCAACTGTGCCAGTCATCACAGGGGTGCTTGTCATCGTGCTGGCAAATTCAGGCGTAATTGCCAAATTATTTAGCACCAGCGACATAAATACGGGGCCAGCAGTCGGTGTCGGGGTGACGGTTGGGGTTGGCGATGCGGTGGGGGTCGGAGTGACAGGCACAAGACTGGCTGCGACGGCACACAATCCCTTCATCCACACTTCGGCTATTTTTTGATAGCCGCTTTCGTTAGGGTGCAATAGGTCGTAAATATCTTCAGGCCCAACCACCGCAAACATATCGACCACATAGACCTTGTGCCCTTGGGTCACACGCAGCGCCGCCAAATTTTCAATATCGGCATTCAGCGCGGTCATGATCTCGGTTTTACCTTCGACTTTGTTACGCGGAATCTTGGCTACCACCAGATGTGCGCCCGGCCATTTGGTCAGCACTTTCTCCATGAGGGTGTTGTAATTTTGCACATTTTCAGCATGCGGGGTTTCATCACTCAACACATCATTGGTGCCAGCCATCAACAAAATAACATTGGGCTGAAAGCTATTCATGCCAAATTCAACCAAATTTGATAAGTGGTAGGTGTAAGACCCGCGGTATCCTTCATGATTATCATTCTCACTTGGGGGGCCAAGCGGGCCGCGCCCGTGTTGCCCACCCACATATTTAAATGAAAAACCGCGCTGATTCAATTTATTCAATAAATAACCGCGATAACTGCCAGCATCGCTGTCTAAACCAGCGGTTAATGAGTCTCCCAGCGGCAAAATATCAAAATTGATGGGGGGAATTGGGCAATAGCCAATGGGGCTTGGCGTGGCCGTAGGAATCAGCGTCGCTGTCGCGGTTGCCGTTGGCGTTAGCGTTTCCGTCGGCGTTATCGTCGGTGTTTCGTCGAATGGCGCAGAATACGTTGAATACGTTTGAGATTGCACAGAAAAGGCCACGCCGCCAATAAAGGCCATCACCCCGCCCAAACGCAAGATCGATGAAAATTTCTGAAGGTTCATGATGAAGTGAAGATGAAAGAGGATTATCTTCTCAAAAAGATGTCATGCCGAATCCACTATCACTTCGTGTGTGGCAAGGGCTTTGCCCGCTTCACATACGAAGTGATGGTGAATTCAGCGAAAATAGGTCACGGCCAACCGTGCCCTGAATGCAACTTAAGCCAATTCAAGCGCAGCTTTGATCCGCGCAATGCCCTCTTGAATGCTGGACATCGCCAACGCATAGGACAAACGCGCATAGCCGGGCGCGCCAAAGGCTTCGCCATGCGTAAGCCCCACTTTGGCCTCGGACAACAAATACAAGGCCACTTCTTCAGACGTATTCAGCACGCGCCCATTCTTGAGCGGCTTGCCAAACAAGCCGCGCAGGTCTGGGAAAACGTAAAATGCGCCCGGTGGGTTGGCGCACTTGATGCCCGGAATCTCATTGAGGGCATTCACGATCCAAGCACGGCGTTCCTTAAATGCCGCAACCATTTTGGCAATTTCGTCATCGAGATTGGCGGTATAAGCCTTAAGGGCGGCGTGTTGCGACACCGATGAAGGGTGAGAGGTGCTATGGCTTTGCACTTTGCCCATCGCCTTGGCATATTCATCCCGCGAGGTGGCGGCAAAACCAATCCGCCAACCCGTCATCGCCACCGATTTCGACAAGCCATTGATCACAATGGTGCGGTCGATCAAATCGGGCGCAACCTCGAGCCAACGGGCATACGCACCGTCATAGACAATATTGTCATACAACTCATCGGTCAACAAAATGGCCTGATTGCCACGCATCCAATCCGCAATCATTTCAAGCTCGGCGCGGGTATACACCGAGCCGGTGGGGTTAGACGGCGAGCACAGCAGAATCATGCGAGTATTGGCGGTGGTGTGCTGGTCGAGCATTTCGCGCGTCAGCTTAAACTCAGTTTCGATGCCCGTTGGAATGATGACGGGGGTCGCATCGGCCAACTTCACCATTTCGGGGTAGCTCACCCAATACGGGGCGGGCACAATCACTTCGTCGCCGCTGTCGCACAAGGCCATAATCGCCAAGAAAATAGCTTCTTTGCCGCCATTGGTCACAATAACATTTTGCCATTTGTAATCATATTCGGTTTGGGTCTTTAGCTTTGCCACAATCGCCTTACGCAACGGCATGGTGCCGCCGGCAGGCGTATATTTGGTTAGATTGGTATTGATGGCATCATGACCTTGATCTTTGATGGCACTCGGGGTCGGGAAATCTGGCTCGCCCGCGCCAAATGAAATGACAGGGATACCAGCAGCACGCATCTCGGCAACTTTGCCCTCAACGGCTTGGGTAGCAGAGGCAGCAACCCGTTGGGTGCGTTTGCTGGTGCGAATTGGGATTTGGTTTGCGTTACTCATGGGGCGCGAGTATACAATTAAGCGCAGAATCGTTACGCGACCAAGATCGCCAAACTCATCGTGATGATTGAACTAAAGGCATAAACGACTTAACTTGGGCCGATTGGGTGCTTAAGCGCAACAACGTAATCGAATAAGGCGCAAAGGTATAGTCACGCAACACCGTTTGCCCATTTTGGCTAACCAAAGGCAGCGGCGGGGCATTCGATAAATCATCGGCGGGCGTGGCAACACCATTGTAAATTGCTGCCGTATCGTCAAGGCCAGTTGAGCGCAGGGTAAAAGCATCACCCGCATTGATAAACAATGGCCCCAATGCCCCCTGCACACTAATATTACTGCTGATATTGTTGCTGGTTTTATTAATCGCCAACAAAGTAATCGCCCCATCGACGGTATGACCGGCATAAACCGATAATTGGTTGGCGGCGCTAAACGAATGAGACACCCCCAACATCGCTGACCCAAACTTGCCCCATATCGGCAAAACATAATAAGCCGGGGTGCGTTGCAATTGATGATCGATGCGAATAAGCCCAAAATCAGTATCGGTAATATCATCCCCCGAAGCCATATTCCATTGATTCGCCATACCATAGCCTTGCGCCGCCATTTGCCCAATGCTATCGGCCATAAACAAGGCATAGGCCGTCGTTAAATGCAACTTGTTGGTTTGGGGCAGGGTGGCACGGGTGGCAAGGCTATATTGTGTGACCGCAATTGGAATATTTTTGCCGGGGGCCAAGGTTTTCATGGCCCCATCAATATCTGTTTTGATGGCTTGCCAAGTGCCAAATGCTTGGGTAATAATTTGCTGGCCGGTGCTGGCAATTGGGGCTGCGTCATTAAATGGAAAATGATGCACCGTATAAAAACCCATCACCTCCCCAGCCCCAGCAATCACCTTATTGCCCCAATTGTTATATTGGGTTTGGCTGATCCAGCCCACTGCGCCCAGTTGAATACTTGAATCGACGGCTTTCATGGCCGTATTAAAGTCAATAAAGCCATCTCGATGGTTTACGCCGACACCTTTGCCTCTTACATACTCATCCGCATCACAAGTCCAATAAATTTCCCAGCCCGATGCAATACAATTTTTATTGCCATAAAGCTCATTGCCCACCTGCCACCACTGCACACCCAACGGCTCGGTATAACCGCGACTGGCACGCAATTGCGCCCACGCCCCAACCGTTTGCCAGTCGAAACCATTTTGGTCAATCCCAATACGGGTGTTATCATCGATACGACCATTAAAAAAAGCCACCAATGCGGCAGCTTCTTTGGCTGTGCCATTGGGATTCACCGTCCACATCAAATTACTATCGGTGGCTTTGGCCAAACCGATATAGTCGCTCGGTCGGGCCGCCCAAAACCAAGCATCACCACAAGGCTGCGTCTTGGGTTGGTTGACCCCCAATTCACAACTTAGCCACCCATATTGATTGCCCCAACTGCTGCCCGGGGCGCGTAACAGGGTCACGCCAGTCGCTTTTACCCGCTGCTGAAATTGGGCATTCGCCAAGCGATCGGTTTTCTCGCTGCCGATCCACGCTGGCAAATTGCTGCCCAGCAAATTGGGGTTAAATGGGCCAATCGCCTGATTGGCGTAAATGGTAATTTGATGATCGGCATCTGGCGATTGCCGATGAATATCAGGCGCAACGGATGCACTTAATTGAGGCGAAGCAGTTAACAACAATAACAATAACCCTAAGGTTATGCCACCCAATCGACAATAGCGGCCATTTTTCATCGTTTCACCTATTGCATCTATTGTGTTGCAAGTGTATTAAGCTTGATGCAAGGTTATTATTTAAAGCGGCAAACAAAAAAGGCGGCGACCATTTCGGTCGCCGCCCCAATCGTTGACTTATCTACTGTTAGTCAGTGAATTAAAAATATCACCAACCACATTCCCCGCAGATGAGGTTTTGCTCTCACCCATTGGCATATATTGAGCAATAGCCCCAGCTAACTTTGACATGGGCATCGTTTGCAGCCACACGCGCCCCGGGCCGGTGAGGGTTGTAAAAAACAAGCCTTCGCCGCCAAACAACAAGTTCTTAAAGCCCTTCACCATTTCAATATCGTAATGCACCGTCGGCTCAAACATGGCAACATGACCAGTATCGACCTTCAAGCGCTCGCCTTGTGCCAAAGTATATTCGACAATTTCGCCATCGAAACAAGCAAAAAAGGTGCCCGGGCCATCAAATTTTTGCAGCACAAAACCTTCACCGCCAAACAAACCCGCCCCCAATTGCTTGCGAAAATGAATCGATAAATTAACACTTTTTTCAGCAACCAAAAATGAGCCTTTTTGCGCAATCATGGCTTGCCCAGCCGCAAGGTTAATCGGCACAATTTTGCCCGGAAAATCGCTGCTAAATGCGATCATGGCATTGTCACGCTCAGCGACATAATCAACCACAAACAGCGACTCGCCTGTGAATGTGCGCTTAAACAAGCCACCAAGCCCGCCCCCCATGTTGGTGTTCATATTCACATAGTCACTCATCCACGACATTGAGCCGGTTTCAGAATAAAAATGCTGCCCGCGTTGCATATTTAAGATGACGGCCTGTAAGGTTGTGCCGACCACCTTGAAATTTGCGCCATTCATGGTTTTTCCAGCCATTGCCAAATTAGGATCTGGCATATCGAGGCGTTGCCCCGCAATATTTGTATAAGACTCTGACATTAAATAACCTCCGAATGTTATATGATACGTGTTGATTTAATTTTAGTTGCAAAATAAGTAAAACAAATTTACGTCGAAATCTGCAAAGGTCAAGATGATAGTGGAAGCCTAAAGTCGTCATTTCGTCCCTACAGTTTTTTATAATTTCTTATCCTGAGTATTCTGTTCATCCATGTTTTATAGGGTTATGCACATGGATAGGCAAGATGGACAGGATAGTTTTTCCTTGCTTTCTTATCCTAAGTATTCTATAAAAGTCAAAACAATCGCGAAACCAAATATTTGAGGCGACTTCAGCCGCAAAGCAATAAAAATGCGAATCCGCTATCATCTTGCCCCCTACACAGGTTGCACAATTGCCAATTGGGTGACAAAATAAAAACTGGCAACTTCTCAGTCAAAATTTTCGCCATTTGATTGCTATAATTAATCCTGAGTATCCTCTTAGACTCGGCTATGTCGCAATTTTGCTTAAAGTGCCGCCATAACAATGCTGATCATGCCAAGCTTTGCGAAAAATGCGCGACGCGCTTGACTGGGTTATTGGGGCAAGAGAGCCTCTTGATTGGCTCAGCCGAGAACCGCCAGTATGTCATACAGTCACTCTTAGGCGCGGGAGGGATGGGGGCGGTTTATTTGGCCCACGAGCGCGACAATAAGCAAAATTTTTTCGCCGTCAAAGAGAACCTTTTTCTCGATACATCGCAGCGCAACCAGTTCGAGCGTGAAGCCACCGTATTGATGTCGCTCGACCATCCCAATTTGCCCAAAGTGACCGATCATTTTTTTGAAGCGTCGGGCAAACAATATTTGGTGATGGAATATGTGGCCGGAGATGATTTAAAAGAATGGCTGACCAAACATAAACGCGCCGATGAAGATCAGGTATTGGAATGGGCCGATACGCTCCTGTCTACGTTGACCTACTTGCATACGCGCTCGAAGATTATTCTACACCGCGATATTAAGCCGAGCAACCTCAAAGTGACACCCCAGGGTAAACTGATGCTGATTGACTTTGGCTTAGTCAAGCAGTATAGCGGTGATTTCGCCGCCACTGTATTCTCATCCCATCGTGGGTTTACCCTAGAATATTCCCCGCCTGAACAAGTTAATAGTGACGAACCCACTGACCCAAGTTCTGATTTATACGCTGTTGGGGCGACCTTATATCACCTGTTGAGTGGAAAATTGCCGCCCCCTGCGGGGAGTCGTGCTGCTGGCACAGTGGAACTACAACCATTACGCAAACTGGTGCCCGAGATTAGTGCAAAAACCGAAGCATTTGTGCAAAAAGCCATGTCAGTGCGCAAAGTGGATCGCTTTCAGTCAGCCGAAGACATGCGTCAAGCCGTGCTGAATGCCCAACAAAAAACAAGGCGGTTTAATATTCGCCCGCTCAAAATGCCGCGTGGCAATCGCCTAGAGACAGCATTTATGGGCTTTGGGGTGGTGGTCATAATGATTGGGTTAGGGTTATTGGCAAATTTGATGTCTTCCGCCTCAGCATCACCAACGCCCACCCGAGCAGCGCTTCCGGCGACACAAACTGGCTTGATACAAGCCACGGCCACCTAGACCCCAGCGCCGACAAAAACACCGATACCTGCCCCAAGCGCCACCCAAAATATAGTGCTTGCGACAATAACAAGCCCAGCAACGACCACCCGCACCCCAACCGTCACCAGCACCGCCACAAAAGCCACCCCGACTGAGACGACGGCCCCGACACCGACCGCGAACCGCACCCGCACTGCCACCCCAACCCGCACCCGTGTTCCAACCGCCACGCCTGATCTCGACCCAGACACCCCAACCCCATTCCCCCCCACTGCGGTATCCGTCGTTAACGTTGTATCGCCGGGTCTCATCTCACCTCCGGCTGGGGCTAGTTTTTCGTCAGCCGCAAACCCGACCTTTAGCTGGTCATCGGCAGGCAATTTGGGCACCTTCGATTATTATCAGTTTCAAATCCGGCATTCGCAGGGATGGGATGTGATTTGCACCAAAAACACCAGCAGTTTGGCGCGCAGCTATGTGCCAGCCCTAAACCCAAGCCAATGGACGGTGAATGTGGTGCGCTTGTCGAGCACAGTCAGCAATGGCAGCGCCTGTAGCGGCAACACAATTGCCACCAGCGAGGTCAGGAACTTATCATGGGCAAGCAGTTCTGGCGGCGGGTCACCGCCCGCTGCCAATCCGACACGGGCTTCGTCGTCGCCAGCCAACCCACCCACAGCAGCCCCCGCGCCCAGCCAACCCACCCCAACCCCTTGTGTGCCCGGGCCGTCGAATAAGTGTTGAGGTTGACATAGTGATAAAAATTTTTAAGTTGGACGTGTGTCATTTTATTCGCACAGTGACCCAATATATATGTATTGAGTTTAGAGAAAATAGTTGCGCCATAAGTGTAGATGGCGATTTTCATAATAATGGTTTGATTAAATAGCTTGATGAGAGAAGGTGACCATGATTTTACGAATAAAGTCTATTATTATTTTTGTGATAGCGTTTGCTATGATGTGTATGGCACTGCCGATGCCGACGGGGGCGGCACAGGTGCAAGCGCAGCCGTCTGCGCGACGTGGTGCGCCGCAGTTTTTGCCGCCTGCACAGCCCGCGCTCAACCCGATGGGGACGGCGGCGCTGTCGTTTGGCAATGCCGCAAGCGCTGTGTCGGCAGGAGGTTATCACACCTGTGCGCTGACAAGTGGCGGCGTCAAATGCTGGGGCTACAATGTCAATGGGCAACTCGGCGATGGAACGACAACCAACCGCAGCACACCCGTGGACGTGAGCGGGCTAACGAGCGGTATCGTGGCGATTGCGGCAGGGAGTCAGCACACCTGTGCGCTGACGAGCGGCGGCGGCGTCAAGTGCTGGGGCTACAATGTCAATGGGCAACTCGGCGATGGGACGACGACCAACCGCAGCACGCCCGTGAACGTGAGCGGACTGACGAGCGGTGTCGTGGCGATTGCGGCAGGGAATCTTCACACCTGTGCGCTGACGAGCGGCGGCGGCATCAAATGTTGGGGATCGAATAACTCTGGTGAACTCGGCGATGGGACGACGACCGACCGCAGTACGCCCGTGAATGTGAGCGGGCTGACGAGCGGCGTTACGGCGATTGCGGTAGGGGGTTATCACACCTGTGCGCTGACGAGCAGCGGCGGCATCAAGTGCTGGGGCTTGAATAACTATAGTCAACTCGGCGATGGGACGACGACTAACCGCAGCACGCCCGTGAACGTGAGCGGACTGACGAGCGGCGTCGCGACGATTGCGCCAGGATGGTACCACACCTGTGCGTTGACGAGCGGCGGCGGCGTTAAATGCTGGGGCTACAATAGCGCTGGTCAACTCGGCGATGGGACGACGACCTACTTCCGCGGCACGCCCGTGGACGTGAGCGGGCTGACGAGCGGTGTCGCGGCGATTGCGGCAGGCTATCTTCACACCTGTGCGCTGACAAGCGGCGGCGGTATCAAGTGCTGGGGTAGAAATGACTATGGTCAACTCGGCGATGGGACGACGGCCGACCGCAGCACGCCCGTGGACGTGAGCGGATTGACGGCTTCAACGCCAACGCCGACAAACACCCCACCTCTTCCGGCAACCCCTACACCAACTCCTACAACCCGTCCAACATCAACTCCTAGTCCTATGAGTCCAACATCAACCCCGATAGTTCAAACGGCAACACCTATTCCACCTACAGTAACCCCATCACACCAAACAGCCACTCCGATTCCACCGACAGCCACTCCAATTCCGCCGACAGCTACGCCATCCCCATCTGCCAGTTTTTCGGCAATAGGTGACAACCGCAGAATTCTGCTGAGTTGGCCAAGTGTCCCCAACACCTATGTTTATAAGGTTTACATCGAGTGTCCGGCTGGCGCTGCGCCGCCCGAACAAACCGGCAACTGCAACGAACCTGTTGATACCAGTGAGACTAAATATGTTTTTAGTGGGTTAACCAACTTTGTGACCTATCGTGTGTGGGTGGCGAGTGTAGACAACACCGGCAACCCACTTTTAACCATGCCCGCCATCAACGTCATGCCTTTTGCTGGCGTATATTTATCGTTGCTGGCAAGAGAATTGCCCGGCCCGACACCGACTAACCCATGTTTAATAACAAATGATTGCTTAGAACCGAACAATTCATTTGAACAAGCCCAACCTATCCAGCTTAATCAAAGTATCACCGCCAGCGCCCATAAGGATAGAGATCCAAAAGATTTTTATCGTATTCAATTAGAAAGCGGAAAACGCTATGCCGCGATCCTAGAGTTTAGCTCCGGCGCAGATTTTGATCTTTACGTATATCAGTCTCCAGACTATAACCAGGGGTCAAGAATCGGCACGAGTTCTGGGGAAAATAATCCAGAAACAGTTACATTTACAGCCAAAAATGTCGAATGGCATTACATCCTGGTGACGATTTCAGCCAACACACCGGGCAACCAATCCTACAACTTGCAGGTAACTGAAAAATAAAACATTACCAAAATGTTGTAGAGGATGTTTTAAGGCGAATTAGAAAGATTAAGAATTGAGGAAATAACGCCTGCACCTACGTGCCACCGCCCGCCACCGACACAATGCTGACTTGCCCGCCAAGCTGGGCCGTTGCCTAGTGCATACTGCCCAGCCCCACTCCATGCCGCTGATCCGGCGCAATGCCTTTGCCGTTGTCAACCATCTCCACCCACAACCCATTTGGCGCTGCGCCAATGCTGACCTCGGCCTGTGTCGCCTCGGCATAATTGATAACCCGAAGGTCAACAATTTCACTTTCATCATTTTTTTCTAAGTGCCTTCGGCTAACATGGATAATGTCTTGCTCAAGCACAGGAAGGATTAGCTTTAAAAATGAGAGGCCTATCAAACACACTCAAATAGTAGCTAATAGACAAGCAAATTAAACATCGCGCATTTACAGCTAGCGCAGCCATTAGAAATGGCGCGCTGGGCATACGAAGCCTGCCTTCGCAGGCTAAAAATTTAGACCGCGAAGGCGGTCTTTGTGTGCCCAGCGCGGGATTTTAATCCCTGCGCTATAGTCAACTTTATTTTATTTGTCTATAAGGTAAAAATAGCCGCAATACCTCGGAGGGTTTAGGGCAAGTCGCGACTACAACGTCAGGCTGCGCTAAAACCTCGGAGGTTTGCGCTAATTTCATATTGTCGGGTGATAACCCATCATGATGACTGCTCAGTAATGAGTGGTAAAAGGTTTTCGCCGAACGATGTAAACGGTTGTATAAAAACGCTGTAATTTGTTTCTCACAAAGCCCGCAAAGAACACAAAGAAGATATTTTTATAAACCCTTTGTGTTCTTTGCGGGCTTTGTGAGAGCAAAACCGTCATTTCTCGCTTCGCTCGAAATGACAGGTGTTACGCAAAAATAATAATTTGACGCTTCTATGATAAGTTGTGTAATAAAAACAAAAGAAATTAAGGTTAAACAAATTAGGAGGATATATGAAACAAGCTCAAAAATCTGCAAACAGTATGTTTTTGTCACGGTCAATACTTTACGCCGTATCAATATTGGCTGCTGGCATGACCCTGTGGCTCATCAATGTTTTCATGCCAGTCAATGCCGCCCCAATGGGCGCAGCGCCATCATTGTTAGAAATACCAAACGCTGGCCTAAGCATCACCAAAACGGCACATCTAGCCAGCGCCTTTACCGGCGGCGCAGTGTGCGAAGGGCCGACCTTTACCACTGTCTTAACAACGCCAGTGCAACCCAGCACCGCGATTAAATTTTGTTATAAGGTGCATAACACTTCGGCCAATACCTATACTGCATTTACCCTAAGCGACCCAAATTACACCGAAGTTAAAAATGGATTGACCTTTGGCCCCAATAACGTTTTATATTTCACCTCAGCCACCTTCAACGTGACCCGCACCAGCACAACCACGCCAACTTTGATCAACGCGACCTGGCCGACCGGGCAAGAACCGCTCATTAATGGCAGCCCGCTCACCGTGGTGATGATTGCGCCCGATATTAGCATTGACAAAACGGTCGGCACATCAACCAACTGTGCCGAAAATACCGCCAGCACCCTCGATGTGCCCATTTCAACCACCGTTCAATATTGTTACAGTATCAATAACACGGGTCTCACAACCTTATCATTAAGCTCGCTGGTCGATAATATGATTCCGTCTGTATCCGTGTCGCCCGGCACCATTATTGAACCCGGGGTTCGCTTTATAGCTGGGCCATACGCCTATACCATTGTCACCCCCACCACCAATATTGTGACGATCACCGCCGCTTTTAGTGGCACAACCTTGGTTGCAACCGATACGGTTAAAGTAAACGTGGTGCCGCCCACACCCAGCCTAAGCTTGTTTGTAAGTGTATCAACCAACCCCGCCTGTGTTGCGACCGATACATTGACGGTAACAGTAGGCACATCCGTCTATTTCTGTTATAAAGCGACCAATACCGGCAATGTGGCGTTAACGCACCATACCGTAAATGCGGGGAGCAATATCTTTGTCGGCCTGCCCTATGTTTTGGCGCAAGGGGCTGTCACCCAAACCATTCGTGGGCCATTCACCATCAATGCCGAAACCGTGCATGTTGTCTTTTGGACTGGGTTTATCACTGGCACAGGCATTAGCGCCACCGGCAACGAAAATGCCACCGTGTTTATCGGCACACCATCGACATCGACCCCCGTGCCCGGCAGCACGGCAACCTTAACCCCCACGCCCGGCCCAACACCCACCCAAACGCCAACCCCATCCTCTACAAGCAGCGCCGATGTAAGTGTGTCGATTGTAGCGCCCACCACCATTTTTCCAAATGTGCCCTTTAGTTATACATTACAAGTGCGCAATAGTGGCGCAATTGCAGCCAGTAGCGTGGTATTTACAGCGTCATTACCGGCCAACGCCATTGTGCAAAGTTTATCACCCGGCGCTGGTATTTCATGCGCCAATGTGCCTAACCCGGGCGCATTAGGCGGGGTGATGACCTGTAATATTGCCAATGGCTTAGCCACAGGTGCATTGGCAGAATTTGGGTTTGTGGTGTTACCCATTCAAGAAGACCAAGTCAATATTACACTCACGGCCAGCACAACCAGCAATGAAACAAACAAAGCCAATAACAGCACATCTGCCACTGTAATAACACAGCGCAAAAATTTCTATTTGCCCTTTGTCATGCGTCAATAACTGAACGCCGGAGCGCCGTCAGGGATGACGGCGCTCCGGCGACAAAGTCGGCTGCATCAATTCCGCAAATTCAGCCAAAATCATGGCCGTCGCGCCCCACACATAATGCCCATTGGCATAAAATGTCGGCACTGAGATCAGTTGCCCGCCCATACTGGTGGCTGGGCGCTGTTGAATGGAGATTAAGGCGGTATTAAGCAAATCGCTCATTGGCACTTCGATAATGGCGGCAACCTCACCAACATTCGGGGAAAAATAAGGCTGAGTCGGTGTAACCGCCACAATCGGGTGAATGAGGAAATTGCTGGGTGGCACATACATCGGCGAAAGTGCCCCAAGCACTTGAATACCCTCTAGCGCAATACCCAATTCTTCGTGTGTCTCGCGCAAAGCGGTATCAATAAAGTCAACATCATCAGGGTCACAACTGCCACCCGGCAACGATATTTGCCCCTTATGTTTGTTAAGCGTATCGGCCCGTAACGTTAACACAAAATGCAATTCACCCTGTTTGGGGTATAGCAATACCAACACACTCGATAGTCGGGCTTGGTCAAGCGTTGCTTGCGAAATAACCATATCGCGGTGCAATGGGGCCATTTTGCGTTGGGCTGGCCAGCCCGGCAAAGGGGCTTGCATCGCACAACGAACATCGTCTAAGGTTAATTTCGGTTGTATAGATGCAGTCGCACTGTCATTCGTTTTCATATAAAAGACACAAAATCGCGTCTAATTCTTATCAGCCATTTTACTTTAAGGCCAAAAGAAAACCAGCGGTTTCATCCGCAATCCGTTGGCGCGCATCGGCTGGGGTTAAACTCAATGGGTTGTCGCCACTCTGATTCCCATAATCGCCAAACATAGCATGATTGCCGCCGCCAATGACCACCCAGCGCGTATTGGCTGGCAAGCCATTTTTTAACTCATCGGCGCTGCGTTTAGCCAACAAGCCATCTTGCGCCCCATAGATCGAGATGACATTTGGCACACTGGCCGCCACATCATTATTGCAAAATGCACCCCACAACACCAATGCATTTATTTTGCTGGCCGCGCCTTGGCTTGCGCTCGATTGCACATGCGCTGGCACAAACATACAGGCCGTCGCCCCACCCAATGAATGCCCACCAACCGCCCACGTGCGAATATTTGGGAAAGCCGTCATCACATTTTGCGCCGCATTAATATTGGTGATGGCAAGCTCAAGTGGAACCGGCACAATTACCGTAAAAATGCCGCGCTCGGCCAAGGCTTGGGCCAATGGCGCATAAGCCTTCGCATCAACCAAGCCGCCCGGGTAAATAACAAAACCTTGGGTCGAGGCTTGCGCAGGTTGAAAAACGAGCCAGCCTTGCGTATTTGGGCTACTTTGCTGCGAAATTGAAACCGCTTGCGGTGTGGCTGGATAACGATTAAGTCGTGTCCATGCATAAAACCCAAGCACACCCACAATAAGGATGCCCAACACCCCAAAGCCAATATATTTAAGCCATTTCATAATGTATCTGATCTCTTTATTTGCGGCATAAATTATGAGGCGAAATCCTGAGTGATTGACAAGAATTTGCTGTGAATATTTGTCTCGACAGAAATCTTTCCCCAGAAATCGGGTTTCTTTCAGAAACCCGATTTCTAAATTTTTACAACAAAAACAAAACACCAATGACCACAATTAGCGCAAAAACAAGCTTTACATAAGCTTCGGGTCGAATACGCTGGCTAATAACATGCCCAAACAGGTTAGCAGCCACAATCACCGGCAATGAAATGGCGCTCAACCACAACACATTGCGCGTCCATAATCCAGCCAGCCCTTGCCCTGCGGCAATCACGATCCCCGTAATCAAAAAATAAAATTGCAGGGTGGCGCGAAATTGCTGGGGCGGCCAACGGCGCAAAGTGCCATAAATGACGATAGGCGGGCCATTGGTGTTATAGGCCCCGCCCAAAATACCGGCAATAAAACCCAAGCCCCACGCCCAAATCGTGTGTTGATTTTTGTTGATTTGTGGCAAAGCCGGGCGCAACAAATTATATAAGCCGTAGCCGATCAACAATAGCCCCAACGGCACTTTGATCACAGCTTCTGGCACGGCCCGAATAAGCATCACGCCGATGGGGATGCCAATCATGGTGCTGAGAATGAGCGACCACCCAGCGCGAATATCAATGGCAGACCGCTCGCGCAGCAACATCACCACCGCAATGGCAAGTGTGATTAACCCAACCAGCGGTGTCGCCACGCCAATCCCAACGGTAAGGCTAAGCAAAGGCATGGCGATAAGCGCATCGCCAAAACCAAAAATGCTACGCACAAAAGCCGCAATAAAAAAAATACCAACGACCGTTAAGGCGCTAAGCGCAACATCGCTCATTTCAGCCGATCCCAACCCACTTTAAGCCCCAAATAACCAACATACCCGCACCCAGCGTCAGCAGCATATGATTGGTGCGCCAAGCCACAATCACGGCCACCACTGCTGCAATCAGTTTGGGGTTCGTTAATGGGTTGAGAATGGGCGTGCCATTGATCAACACCAGCACTGGCATCACCAAAGCCGCAAAAACCGCCGGTATAACCAAACGAAACGATTGATGCGCCAAACGCGGCAAATCGATTTTGCTAAACAAAGTCAGAGGGCCAAAACGCAAAGCAAACGTGATCAGCCCCATGCCAATCATCAAGACCCAAGCATAAACGAGATCGACTTCCGAAGTTGTTGTGCCCATTAATTGCCCCCTCGTGCTGACTGGGCTTTTTGCTCGATAAACAACCCAACCACTAACCCAATAATTGCGCTAATAAATAGCCCCATCGACCACGGCAGTCCGGCCAAGATAACCGCGCAAATGCCTGCCGCAGCCCCAGCCGCAAACCCCGCCTTATCGCGCATCCCATTCACCAACGCCGCAATAAATGAAAACGTCGGCACCAGATCAAGTGACCAACTCGGCGGAATTTGAGCGCCGATCAAGGCCCCAATCACTCCACCCGTGCTCCATGCCCCCCAATTCATGATCGACGCCCCGATAAAAAACCATAGGCTGGTGGCGGCATTTGGTGTGCCGGCCTCTTTGCGAAAATGGGGATAGCCGACAATATAAGACAAATCGGTCATTAAAAATGCCGAAAGAATCTTCCAACGCAGCGGCACATGCCGAAAATATTCAGACAAGGCCGCCCCATACATTAAATGGCGCAAATTGATGACGACACAAGCCGCCAATGGCACAAAAATCGGCGATTTATCCAACACCAATTGCATGGCAACCATTTGCGCCCGCCCCGCAAACACCCCCGATGTATACAAAACCGCCAGCAATTGGCTTTGCAACACAGTCGCGGTAAAAGCACCAGCAATCATGCCAAACGGCATAATGCCCGAGGTATTCGGAATTTGCGCCCGCATCCCCGCTATAAATTGCTGGCGTGGGGTTTTAACAAGAGCAGTGGAAAGGGTTTGGTTCATTCTAAAAATTGTTTAACAGCGTGCAACGAATCGAAAACCTGATAAGCCAGTTTACGAATATCATCGCTAGGGGCTTTGAGATCGGGAACCATAAACGGAATCATGCCAGCGGCATGAGCGGCACAAATTCCCGGCTCAGAATCCTCTAACGCAATACATTGTAAGGGGTTTATTTGCAGCTTAGCCGCCGCAAGCAAAAAGATATCAGGTTCGGGTTTGCCGCGTGTCACCTCATCGCCCCCAACAAGAATGGGGAAGTGCTGAAGGATACCGGCCCGCGCAAGTTTATATTCAACCCCCGCTCGCTCGGTCGAGCTAGCGACGGCCTTGGGAATGTGCTGTTGTTCGAGCCAATGCAGCAGGGGCAACAAGCCCGGTTTGATGGGCAAATCGCGGGCAATTTCGGCAGCATAATGGGCTTTTGAACGGGCGTAAATGGCATCGAGCGGAAAATCTGGGCCATAAATCTGACGCATAATCACCTCGGTGTCATAGCGGTTACGGCCAATCACCCGCATATAGTCTGATGTGGTTAAGGTATAGCCCATCTCGGCAAAGGTCCGAAACCAAGCATCGCGTGAAATACGCTCCGTGTCGAGCATCAGCCCGTCCATATCAAAAATAACCGCGGCAATCTTGCCGCCAAGCAGGCTCATCTTCGGCAAAATATCAAAACCCTCCGTTAATACCCAACAATTTAATCGCCAAAGCGCTCAACGAAATTAACACCGCCAATGAGCACAACACCGCCAACGCCACACTACGCCCAACTTTGCGCACAACGGCCAAGTCAACCTGCAACCCCAATGCTGCCATCGCCGCCAAGGTCAAATAACCACTCACATCGCGTATCGCGTTTGCCATTTCGACATTAATCACCCCTAGCGAGCGCAAAATTGCCATAATAACAAAGCCGCTGATAAACCAAGGCACAAATTTTGAAAATGATAAATTTAGCTTGGCTGAAACCAAGCCAGCTTTGTTATCGGCAGCGCGTTGTTGGCGTGCCATCGCAAAAGTGAAATAAGCCACCACCGGCCCCAACATCAACACCCGCACCAATTTCACCAGCGTGGCAGTATCACCGCTCAAGGTGCTGACTGAATAGCCAGCCGCTACCACTTGCGGCACTGCATAAACCCCCATACCCGCTAATACACCATATTGATATTGGCTAAACCCCAAAAAGTAATAAAACACCGGCAATGTCAACACAATCAACACACCCAACACTGCCGTTAATGACACACTGCTCGCCACATCTTCTTTGCTTGCGCCAATCACTGGCGCAACCGCAGCAATGGCACTATTGCCACAAATACTGTTCCCCACCGCCACCAGCGTCGCCAATTTGGGGTTTAGCCCAAATGCCAACCCGATGCGCGTGCTGACCAACAACACCACACTCACCAAAACCACAATCATGACCAATAAAATCGGGCCAGCCTTAATCATATCGGGTGCATTAATGCGTGCCCCCAATAACAATACTGCAAACTCTAATACTTGTTTGGCTGTAAAGCCAACCCCCGGCGCAAAACGCTTATTTAAACCCAATACAGCCCGCACAACCATGCCCAACAAAATTGCAATGACCAACCCCTCAATGAGGGCACGGCCCTTACCAAGCACGGCTTCTTCAGCAAACTGAATAGCAAAAGCAATCATTGCAATGACAACGGCGTAACTAATGCCCGGAAAATTTTTTTCAATAAAGGCCATAAGGGCTGAATTTTACAATCGAAACGCCTAAATATTGAAACAAGCTAAGATTTATAATGAAACAAAATTACCAATAATCCTTGTAACCATAAGCACCACTCTGTAATGTCACTTCTTACTGCTACTGCACTCACCAAATCCTATGGCGCATTCGATGTCTTTATCGATCTGGCCTTCGCTATCGCCAAAGGCGACAAAATCGGCTTAGTTGGCCCAAACGGCTGCGGCAAAACCACCTTGCTGCGCATTTTGGCTGGGGCCGATGAAGCCTCGTCGGGTGATTTGCATTATGCGCGTGGCACCACCTTGGGCTATTTGTCACAATCAGCCGAAAACGGCAGCGACAAAACCATTTGGCACGAAATGCAAGGCGCATTTGGGCAACTCAACACCATTGTCGGCAAAATGACACAGCTTGAACATGTAATGGCAAGCACAGATGACGCGGCCCAAATGGAAGACACCCTGACAAAATATGGCGAGTTGCAACATGAATATGAGCTGATGGGCGGCTACGATGTCGATGCCAACATTCGCCGTGTATTAAGTGGCTTGGGGTTTAGCCGTGAAGACGAAAACAAGCTCATCGATAAATTGAGCGGCGGGCAGCGGGTGCGGGTGGCATTAGCCCGCCTGTTGCTGCAATCGCCCGATATCTTGCTGCTCGACGAACCCACCAACCATCTCGACACCCAAGGCATCGAATGGCTCGAAACCTATTTGCAAGAATGGGAAGGCACACTCGTCGTTGTCTCACACGACCGCTATTTTTTAGATGAAGTATGCGAAAGGGTGTGGGAGATGGAACTTGGGCTGGGTGGCAAACGGCGCTTAATTCAATATCGCGGCAATTACACCGATTACACCCTGCAACGCAAAGCCAGACTCGAACGCGCCCAAGAAGAATTTGAAACTCAGCAAGCCCTCATCGCCAAACAAGAAGAATACATTCGGCGCAACATCGCCGGTCAAAATACCAATCAAGCCAAAGGCCGCCGCACCCGCCTCAACCGCATGGAGCGACTCGAGCGCCCACTCGAAGCCAAATCGATGGCCCTACGCATCGATACCGCCCATCGCAGCGGCAATTTAGTGCTCGAAACCGAGAAATTAGCCATTGGCTATAAGCTAGCCAACAGCCCAAACCCTGAACCTGAAAATTTAGAATCCTTACGCCCTAATGCTGCAATTTTAAATTCATCATTTTCAATTTTAAATTTGTTCACTTGCCCCGATCTGCAATTGTGGCGGCTAGAACGCGCTGCCCTCGTGGGGCCAAACGGCACGGGCAAAACTACCTTCCTCAAAACCATTTTAGGCGGCTTGCAACCGTTGTCCGGTGGGGTTCGATTGGGGGCCGGGCTAAAAATCGGCTATTTTGAACAAGCCCACGAATCGCTCAATTTACAAAACACCCCACTCGATGAATTACTATCCGCCAAGCCCGGGCTATCAATCGCCGATGCCCGCAATATTTTAGGGCGATTTTTATTCAGCGGCGACGATGCCTTCAAAAAAATCGAAGTGTTAAGCGGTGGTGAACGTGGGCGGGTGGCCTTGGCAAAGCTGACCCTGCTCGGCGCAAATTTTTTGCTACTCGATGAACCCACCAACCATCTCGACATCCCATCCCAAGAAATATTAACCGAAGCCCTCAACCAATTCGACGGCACACTGCTGCTGGTCAGCCACGACCGCTATTTGGTCGCCGCCCTCGCCACCCAAATTTGGGCGCTTGAGCGCAACGATGGCAACACCCAGATGACCGTCTTTAAAGGCACTTACGACGAATGGCGCGAAGCCAAATTACAAAGCACAGAAAAAATTCAAAACCTCAAAGAGGCTGAACGAAAAAATCAAGCCATTGCCCCCACCCCAGCCATCGCAATAGCACCAACACCCTCAAAAAACAATTTGCGCCAACAAGAAAAGAAAATGGCCCAAATTGAAGACCGTATCGGCAAATTAGAGCAAGAATTGAACAATTTAAGCACAAAAATGGCACAGGCCGGCAATGATTTTTCTAAAATAAAAGTCTTGGGCGAAAACTACCAAAAAACCGAGCAAGCCTTGGCCGCAGCTTGGGCAGAACTAGAGAAAATGTAAAATCAAAATCTGGTTTTATGCCTTAAATTACTTAAAATCCACCAAAGTCACTTGACACCAGCCCAACTTTGTGTAGAATACAGACCTTAGCGCTGACGTGAACAGTGCGGCAAAAAATAATAGCCAATAGTTTGGCGAAAAATTTTAAGCCACGCAAAACACAGAAGTGTGATATAATGCCGATGTAGCTCAGCGGGTAGAGCACACGACTGAAAATCGTGGGGTCACCGGATCGACGCCGGTCGTCGGCATTGAACGCGGGAGTGGCGCAGTGGTAGCGCGAATCCTTGCCAAGGATTAGGTCGCGGGTTCGAATCCCGTTTCCCGCTTAAAAAATGTAGAATTGAAAATTAAAAATGTAAAATTTTACGTTTTTAATTTTCAATTTTGCGTTTTTCTACGGGCCAATAGCTCAGTTGGTAGAGCGCTACTATCGCACAGTAGAGGTCAGGGGTTCAATTCCCCTTTGGTCCATCAATCACACAAAAGGCCAAGTCGAATCGACTTGGCCTTTTGTGTTAAAGACACAAATAACAAAAATATAATGCCAAAATTTGTTTTAGTTTTGGGATCACGCCTCTTGCGCACAGAGGCGTGATCCCAAAATCGGCTACACTAGCCCCCCATGAGCACAAACACCCATGCCACCCATGGCACAATCCTCGCCAGTGGCGAGATCAAAGACTGGATTATTGAACGCGGCACAGAGATGCTGCGCAACGGCGCAAGCGCCGCAGATGTAGCCGAACAAGTCGCCCGCGATGTAGAAGACGATGCCGACGATCATTCGGTGGGGTTTAGCGGTTTGCCCAATTGTTTGGGCATGGTCGAATGTGATGCCTCGTTTATGGACGGCGCAACCTTGAACGCTGGGGCCGTTGGCGCATTGGTTGACTTTCGCCACCCCATCAGTGTGGCGCGGGCTGTGATGCAACGCACCTTGCATATTTTGCTGGTCGGCGACGGCGCAGCACGTTTTGCCCGTGAAATTAAGGCGGAACCCCGCACCATGCTAACCCCCGCCGCCGAAGCCATTTGGTGGGAGCGCTTACAAGCCTTGGGGATTGATCCAGATGCCCTAAACATATTACGCGGGGGCGGTTCAATTCAAAATTCACCAGCCCAAATTCAAGGCGCAATCGACCTCGCTAACCAATGTCTCAATTTCCGCAAAGGTTCAGACACCATGAATGTCATTGTGCGGGATGCCACCGGCCACATCGTATCAGCCGTCACCACCTCTGGCATCGCTTGGAAGTACCCCGGTCGGCTCGGTGATTCGCCGATTATTGGCGCGGGTAACTATGCTGATAATCGTTTTGGGGCAGCGGCATGTATGGGTTTGGGTGAATTGACCATTCGACATGGCTCATCATTACGGGCAGTCATGGCGCTACAATTGGGGCAATCGCTGGCCGCCGCCGGTCAATCGACTATGCTAGACCTATGGCATATGCAAAAACGACTAGGCGGTGCAACGGTCTGGCACAATCAAAGCGCTGATCCTTGGATTCGCATGTTGCTAATGGATGCCAACGGCAATTGTGGCGGCTATAGCACCGCCAAAGAAAATCTAACCTATAAAGTGCAACGCACCAACGAAGCCGCCCCCACGCAATTTGACGCATGGTCGGTCCATAATTAAAGGATGAAGGATGAAGGATGAAGGATGAATTTTCGGCTTCACCCTTAACCCTTCACCCTTCACCCTTCACCCTTCACCCTTAACCCTTCATCCTTTATCCTCCATCCTTTCCATCTATGTCTAACATCAAAATTCTGGGCTTTGGCACACGCGGCGATGTGCAACCGGTGCTGGCGCTGGCAAAAGGGTTGCAACACGCTGGGCATGTCGTCACGGTGGTGGCTGGTGACAATTTTGGGGCATGGATTCAATCACATGGCGTGCAATTTGCGCCCATCGGCACCGATATTCAAGCCATGATGAGTAGCAAAGATGGGGTGGCGTGGGTAGAGGGCAACCAATTTACCCAACAAATTTATATGCGGCGGCTGTTTGGCGGTATTGCACAAGAAATGCGCCGCAAAGTGTGGGAACACAGCGCAGGGGCCGATTTACTGCTTGGCAGTTTTACCTCAGACGGGGTTGGCATGGCGGTAGCCGAAAAACGTGGGATTGCTTACGCTACCCTTGCGTTACAGCCCTTGCGCCCCACCCGCCTCGGCACCTCGACTTATATGGCGGTGCGCCCCAACGCCGAAAGCATTTTTAACAAACTAAGCGGGCGCATGGGCGAATTTGTGTTGTGGTCAACCTTTGGTGGCTCGCTGAATGAAAGTCGCCGCGAGTTGGGATTATTGCCACACACCTTAAAATCATACACGACAGCCCAGCACAAATTAATTGCATTACACGGCTATAGCCAATATGTGGCCCCTAAACCCGCTGATTGGGCCGAACATTGGCACATCACCGGTTATTGGTTTTTAGATGCGCCATCGACAAGCCTAAACACCACCAATGAGGCCTATAGTGGGTTGTCGCCACAAGTGCAAGCGTTTTTACAGGCTGGCCCACCGCCAGTTTATATCGGCTTTGGCAGCGCCACCGACCGCAATGCCAAAGCCACCAGCCAACTGATTATGCGGGCCGTTCAAATTTGCGGTCAACGGGCCATTGTGTCGCAAGGCTGGGCCGGCTTAACCGCCGATTTGAGCGCCTTACCCAAAGAACAAGTATGTATTATCGACAGTGCCCCCCATGCGCAATTGTTTCCGCATATGGCTGGGGTGGTGCATCATGGCGGGGCTGGCACGACCGGCACAGCCTTTGCCGCTGGCGTGCCACAGTTTGTCATCCCCCATTTTGCCGAGCAACCTTATTGGGGTCGCCGCACTTATGAGCTAGGGGTTGGCGTTAGGCCAGTGGCAAAACAACGCTTGTCGGATATTGATTTGGCATCTGGTATCACGCGCATGGTCAGCGATCCCACGCTCAAAGCCAAAGCCGCGCAATTGGCCACGCTCATTCAAAAAGAAGATGGGGGGAATAAGGCGGTGCATTTTATTAACGATATAATAGCCAAAGCTTAAGTGCTACGTTAAAGATTAGTTACCACAGGGGCGCAGGAGGCGCAGCGAGACAACACCGTCACGCCGCATCTTCGCGCCCCTGCGCTTTTTTCTATTCTCGACCAGTGAATATTCAAATTCGACCCGCCATCCTTGATGATGTGCCCGCAATCGTTGAACTCGTGGCTGCCAACGCCCGCAAGGGCGGACTTTTGCCCCGCAGCGAAGCTAGCATTCGTGCCGCCTTGCATAACTTTTCTGTTGCCATTATGGAAATAGAAAATGCAGAAGCAAGAAAACAGCTTACAGAATTAAAAATTAAGCTTACAGAGCCAGAAGCGCCTCTCAATGAAGCTGAATCCCCTGTAACCCAGAACCCAAAATCCAAAGCTCAAAATTTCAGGGTTGTGGGGTGTGGGTCTCTGCTGCCAATGAATACAACGCTGGTTGAATTGCGTTCGTTGGCAGTGGATGAAACCATTCGTGGCGCAGGCATTGGCCAAAAGCTGGTGGCGGCGCTGATCGAAGAAGCCAAACGCCGCAAGTTTGGCACGATTTTCGCGCTCACCCGTGCCATGTCATTTTTCGAAAAATGTGGCTTTACGATCACGCCCAAAGAGCAATTTCCCGAAAAAGTGTGGCGTGATTGTGTGGCCTGCCCGATGTTGGCCAATTGTGATGAAGTGGCAGTAACGATGAGTTTGACCGAGCAAGGCACATCGGTGTCACAAACCTCTATCATCAGTGTGCAAACCATCCCAACAAACGGCAAGCCCAAAGACAACACCCCCAGCCCTCAGCCGATGCTTACATCGCAACCGCCTTTTGTCAATGAAGCCAAAATCGACACCAAAAAACGCCGTAACGGTGAAAAACAACTGGTCAACAAAGTGATTTTGGCCTATAGCGGTGGGCTAGATACCAGTGTAATTGTGCCTTGGCTGCGCGAAACCTATAACTGCGAGGTCATTTGCTTCACTGCCGATATCGGGCAAAGCGACAATTTGGACGAAGTGCAGAAAAAAGCCTTAAAGAGCGGCGCGAGCAAATCGATTGTGCTGGATTTGCGTGATGAATTTGCCAACGAATATTTATTTCCATTGGTGCAAAGTGGCGCCATTTACGAGAATAAATATATGCTCGGTGCAGCCATTGCGCGGCCACTTATCGCCAAATATCAAGTTGAGTTGGCCGCCCAAGAAGGGGCCGATGCGGTAGCGCATGGCGCAACGGGCAAAGGCAATGACCAAGTGCGTTTTGAATTGAGTTATTTTTCGCTCAACCCGCGTCTCAAAATTATTGCACCGTGGCGTGAATGGCAATTTAAAGGGCGCGAAGATTTGCTGAAATATGCCAAACAAAAAGGCGTAACAGTGGCACAATCGGCCAACAATGTCTATACCCGTGATGAAAACTTGTGGCATGTGATGCACGAAGGTGGCGAGCTTGAAGACCTCGACGGGGAACCCGATGACAAGATGTTTCATTTCACCATCTCGCCCGAAGACGCGCTCGATAAACCCGAATTTGTCGAAATCGACTTCATCAGCGGCATCCCAAAACGGCTAAA
Organism: Thermoflexus hugenholtzii JAD2; assembly: GCA_945877855.1. Classification (GTDB taxonomy): domain Bacteria; phylum Chloroflexota; class Anaerolineae; order J036; family Brachytrichaceae; genus AQU-03. Next base: position 29,045 of record CAMDWA010000019.1, read on the forward strand.
CGGCAAAGGCATGAGCGGGGCCGATTTAATCAATTTCCTCAATCAGTTGGGCGGCAAACACGGCATTGGGCGGGTCGATTTGGTGCAAAACCGCCTAATTGGGCTAAAAACCCATAGCGTGGTTGAAACCCCCGGCGGCAGCATTTTGCGGGCGGCCCATTTGGCGCTTGAAGAGATCACCCTTGACCGCGACACCAGCCATTACAAACAACAAACCGCGCTTAAATATGCCGATTTGGTGTATAACGGGCAATGGTTCACCCCCCTGCGTGATGCCTTGCAAGCCTTTGTGGCCGTCACCCAGCGCGATGTGACCGGCAGCGTTAAACTCAAGCTTTACAAAGGCAATATCACGCCCGTAGGCCGCAAAGCCAATTATTCACTTTATCGCGAAGATTTGGCAACGTTTATGCGCGACGAGGCCTTTGAGCATAAAGATGCGGGCGGCTTTATTCGGCTGTATGGCCTGCCCATGCGCGTCAAAGCCCAAGTCGATCTTAATCGTGCCGCATTTGCGCCGCCCGTCATTCCATTCAGCAGCAAGTAGAACCCTAATCTCAAAATCACTATTCACTATGCCCATAGGGGATAGTGAATAGTGATTTTGGCAAAAACTTGTTTTAAATCATGCAAACCAACACCAAAATCGACCAACATTTGACCCAAAACCTCGCCCAATATCTCACCGAGGTCAGCGAATTATGCGCCCAACCCAGCGTTAGCGCACGTGGGGGCGAAGACATGCGCAAATGCGCATCGCTGGTCGCACAACTTTTAACCAAGCACGGATTGACCGTGCAAGTGATCGAAACCGCTGGCAACCCCGTCGTCGTCGGCACCATCAAAGGCCAATCGAGCCGCACCTTAATGTGCTACAACCATTACGACGTGCAGCCACCTGAGCCGCTCGAATTGTGGGTCACGCCCCCCTTTCAGCCCACCATTCGGGATGGGGCCTTGTATGCACGCGGGGCGCGTGATGACAAAGGCGAATTGGTAGCACGGTTGGCGGCGCTCGATGCCGTGCGGGCCGCGCATGGGGGCGAATTGCCGTGCAATATTACGTTTGTCGTCGAAGGCGAAGAAGAAATTGGCAGCCCGACAATGGTCGATTTTGTGCAACAACACAAAGAGTTGCTGCGCTGCGATGGCGCAATTTGGGAGGAAGGCGGTATTGAGCCAAGCGGCGCACCCTATTGCTCACTCGGCTGTCGTGGCATTTTAGCAGTTGAATTGAGCGTAAAAACCATGAATACCGATGCCCATTCGGGCCGCGCCCACTTTTTGCCCAGCGCGGCGTGGCGCATGGTGCGAGTGCTTGAATCACTTAAAGATGCGCATGAGCATATTTTGATCGACGGTTTTTATGAACATGCCAAGCCACCCAGCGCCCTCGACCTGCATTACCTCAGCCTATTGCCCAACAACGAAGCGCTCGACCAACAAATTTATGGGCTAAAACAATATGTCATGGGGCGAACTTCGCAGCAGGTCAAAGAAGCAGTGTTTCAACCAACCTGCAATATCGAAGGCATCGACACCGGCTATCGCGGCAGCGGCTTCAAAACCGTCATTCCGGCTAAAGCAGTGGTCAAAATTGATTTTCGCCTTGTGCCCGATCAAGACCCCGATGATGTGTTTGCAAAACTGCGGGCACACTTAGACCGCAACGGCTTTGATGACGTAGCCTTGACCAATTTGGGGGCAATGTCCCCCGCCAAAACCGCCGCCGATGACCCGCTGGTGCAACTCACCATGCGCACAGGCGAAGATGTCTATGGCATTCCGGCGGTCATTTACCCAATGGTGGGCGGCAGCAGCCCCATTTATGCCTTTCGCAATCCGCTCGGCGGCATCCCCGTCATCAGCCCGGGCATTGGTTATTGGGATAATCGCGCCCATGCCCCCAATGAGCATTTTCGGATTCATGACTTTTTGGCGGCGACGCGGCATTTGGCGCGGGTGATGGATGGGTTTGCGGGGATTGTAAAATAGCCCCCCATGTCTAAACGTGCCAGCGGAATACTGCTGCATCCCACCTCATTACCGAGCCAATATGGCATCGGCGAATTAAACGATTACGCGTATAAATTTGTTGATTTTTTGGTCGAAAGCAAGCAATCGCTATGGCAAGTGTTGCCACTTGGCCCCACCGGTTATGGCGATTCGCCCTACCAATGCTTTTCGGCCTTTGCAGGTAACCCATTGCTCATCAGCCTCGAACATCTGGTGCGTGATGGGTTACTAGATGCCCAAGTGCTGCGTGCTGCTCCAGCTTTTCCTGCTGCCAAAGTTGATTTCGGCTGGGTCATCCCTTGGAAATTTGAAGTGCTGCGACAAGCGTATGCCACATTTGCCCAACGTGCCAACACCCAGCAACGCCTACAATTTGCCGCATTTTGCGCGCAAAATGCGACTTGGCTCGATGATTATGCGCTGTTTATGGCTGTAAAAGATGCACATGGTGGGCAAGCATGGAACACCTGGAATGCCGATATTCGAGACCGTCAACCATCTGCGCTTGTCATATGGCGTATGAAATTAACTTCTGCGATTGAAATGTGGAAGTTTTTTCAATGGAAATTTTTTGACCAATGGACTTGGCTAAAAAGCTACGCTAACAATAAGGGGGTTCAAATCATCGGCGATATCCCCATCTTTGTGGCTTTTGATAGCGCCGATGCTTGGGCCAATCGCGAGCAATTTTTTATCGATGAGACTGGCAACCCAACTGTCATAGCCGGTGTGCCGCCCGATTATTTTAGCCCAACTGGGCAACGCTGGGGCAACCCACTCTATCGTTACGATGTGATGCAAGCGCGTGGGTTTGATTGGTGGATCGAACGGGTGCGGGCGGCCTTGGCCTTGTATGACCGTGTGCGTATCGATCATTTTCGCGGCTTTGAGGCCTATTGGGAAGTGCCAGCCAGTGAACCCACTGCCATGATTGGGCAATGGGTCAAAGCACCCGGGCAAGCCTTATTCGAAGCTATTCTCAATAGCCATTCAGCAACAGGCAATCATCAGGTTAAAGCGGCAGGTTCGTCATTGCTGCCAATCATTGCCGAAGATTTAGGCGTGATTACCCCCGAAGTAGAGGCCTTGCGCGATGGGTTTAACTTGCCCGGCATGAGGGTGTTGCAATTTGCCTTTGTGGCCGATACGTCATCGAGCTTTTTGCCGCACAACTTTGTGCGCAATTGTGTCGCTTACGCTGGCACGCATGATAACGACACCACCGTCGGCTGGTGGGAGAAATTAGAGGATGCCCCGCGTCAACAAGTTTTAAACTATATTGGCAAAACCAACCGCGAAGAGATCGATAAAACCATTCATTGGGATATGGCGCGACTGTTGATGATGTCGGTAGCCGACACAATTGTGCTAACGCTACAAGATGTGCTGGGGCTGGGGTCTGAGCATCGCATGAATTTGCCCGGCAAACCCGATGGCAACTGGGCTTGGCGCTTCACGCCCGATCAATTAACCCCTGAATTAACGACCCAAATTCGTAGCATGACCGAAACCTATGCCCGTGCTTAATGGTTAATGATCAATGGTCAATGGTTAGTGGTTAATGATCAATGGTTAATGGTTAATGGTTAATGATAACCATTAACCATTAACCATTAACCACTAATTACTATCGTCCGCCAAACATGCCGCCGAGCATGCCACCAAGGCCGCCAAGCATACCGCCACCGGCGCTGCTTTCGCCATCGCCACCGAGGAAAGTATCAACTTGCCCAGCGATTGGGGCTGGCAATTTGGTCTTGAGAAACTCAATACCGGCATCAACAGCGCTTTCGGCTTGTTCTTGTGACAAGTTAGCCTTGCTCATAATAATTTGAAGAAGTTGTTCGCGTATATTCATTTTTTCACCTTTATTAATCTTTACTGAGATTTTATGCTATTGTAATTCAACAATTTGTGAAAAAGGTTAAGTGCTGCTTAGGCTTTAATCGCCAAAGCCACCCGCCCTTGATTTTGATCTAAGCGTAATCGCGCTTCGGTGGGTGTGCAACCCGATAATGCCACGACAATCGCCGTTTTTACATCACCGCATAACTCAAGCAAGCGCTGCGATTCATCTTGTGATACGCCTGTTGCGGCCTCGACAATGCGCCGAGCGCGATCACGCAGCTTAACATTGGTCGGCATCAAATCAACCATAAGATTGCCATAGGTTTTACCCAATTTAATCATCACTGCCGTGCTAATCATATTTAGCGCCATTTTGGTCGCCGTGCCAGCCTTCATCCGAGTCGAGCCGGTAATGACTTCGGGGCCAGTCAATAATGCAATCTTAACTTCAGCGGCATCATGCACGGTAGATGGAATTGGGCTACAACATAAACTAATTGTCAAACCGCCGCGATCGCGGGTTTCATCGAGCGCACCCACCACGTAAGGGGTGCGACCGCTAGCAGCGATGCCGATAACCGAATCAAGCGCCGTCACCTCTAATTCGACGATATCGCGTTGCCCGAATACTGGTTGATCTTCGGCCCCTTCAACCGCCTTAAACATCGCGCCATCGCCCCCGGCAATGCGCCCAATTACCCAACTAGGTGACACACTAAAGGTCGGCGGCATTTCTGAGGCATCGACCACGCCCAAGCGCCCCGATGTGCCTGCCCCGACATAAATCAGCCGCCCACCCTGCCGCATCCGCGTCACAATGCCGTCTACCGCCTGAGAAATCGCTTTGATAGCGCCCTCTACTGCTCTCGGCACATGCTTGTCTTCGTCGTTAATCAGTTGCAAAATCTCTGTCGTGCTGCGATGGTCAATATCGTGGCTGGCAGCGTTGCGGGTTTCGGTGAGTGGAAGTTGGTGTAACATCGGTTTTATTCAGGTCTGAATTATAGGTAACGGTCAAGCGCTTTGATAAAGCCCAAAAATGTAAAAGAAATGTAAATTTTAACGTAAAATAGCCCACTGTTTGAAAAAGCAACTGAGCATTTCGGCATGTTTCCCGGCCTATAACGATGGTGGCACAATAGCAAGTATTGTCGTCACCAGCATCCTCACCTTACAACAAATCACCGATGATTTCGAAATCATCATTGGCAATGATCATAGCTCAGATCACACAGGTGAAATTTTAGACGAATTGGCGAAACAATATCCCTCACTCAGGGTGATCCATCACCCCAAAAATTTGGGCTATGGTGGCAATTTACGCGCAATCTTTGCCCAAGCCAACAAGGATTGGGTGTTTTACACCGACGGTGATGCCCAATATGATGTGCGCGAATTGGCGCTATTGATTCCGGCAATTACGCCCCAAATTGATATTGTGAATGGCTACAAGATTAGCCGCAATGACCCATTTCACCGCGTTATTATTGGGCGCGTTTATCATCACATCATGCAGTTGATGTTTGGTTTTCCCATTCAAGATGTCGATTGCGATTTCCGCCTCATTCGGCGCAAATGCTTCGATGCCGTCACGCTTGAATCACGCGATGGCACACTGCCGGTCGAGATGGTCAAAAAGTTTCACGATGCTGGTTTTAAATTTACGGAAGTGCCAGTGCATCATTTTCACCGCGTATATGGTCGATCACAATTTTTCAATGTGCGGCGATTGCTGCGGGTGGTCAAGGACATTACCAAATTGTGGATTAAGCTGGTATGGCATAAAAAAAAGCAAACAATAAACACCAAAGCACCATGAACCCTATTGAATATGAGCGCATGTATCGCGTCGAAGATAGCCATTGGTGGTATGCAGGGATGCGCGAGATTGCCAGCGCATTTTTGCCTAATACAATCACAGCCGACACAATACTCGACGCAGGTTGTGGCACAGGGCGCAATTTAGCGCTGTTGGGGCAAAAAAGCACACCCACCCCAACGGTCATTGGCATCGATTATTCGGCTTTGGCGCTGCAATTTGCACAACAACGCCAAGCACGTAAGCTGGCAAACGCCACTGTGCTCGAGTTGCCATTTGCAACGGCCACATTTGACCTTGTCACCTCATTCGAGGTGCTATATCATGCGGCGGTGGCGGATGATGTCGCGGCTTTGCGCGAATTTCATCGTGTGCTCAAACCAAACGGATATTTGCTCGTTCGCCTGCCCGCCCACCATTGGCTAAGCTCGCATCACGACCGCGCTGTGCATACAGCACGGCGCTATAACCGCCCCGAATTGCGCGCAAAATTACAGGCAGCCGGATTTAAAGTGCAACGATTAAGCTATGCCAATGTCGCACTTTTTCCACTCGCCGTCATCAAACGCCTGACCGAACCAGTCATGCCCGCCAGCGCCAATGATTCAGATTTAGAGATTAAATCGCAATGGATCAACCATTTAATGCAGCGTATTTTGAGCGCCGAATCGCGACTGCTACACCAAATTGATTGCCCAATTTACGGGCTATCTGTCATTGCGCTGGCACAAAAATAATTTTCACGCAAAGGCGCAAAAGCGCAAAGATACAAAAAACTTTTGCGCCTTTGCGTGAAAATTTCCAATTCAACGCGCCCGCAACAAGCGTCGTTGCACTTTGCCGGTTGTGGTCATGGGCAAGGCATCGATAAACTCAATTTCACGTGGGTATTGATAAGGCGCAAGCCGCGCCCGCACAAATTGCTGCAAATCGGCCCGCAGGGCTTCGCTGGGGGTTGAATTGGGCGTAAGCACAATAAAAGCCTTGATTATGGTGCCGCGTAATTCGTCGGGTTTACCAATCACTGCGGCATTGGCCACTGCTGGGTGCTTGACCAAACAGCTTTCGATCTCAGATGGGCCAATGCGATAGGCCGCGCTCTTGATCATGTCGTCGGCGCGTCCTTGATACCAAATGTAACCATCTGCATCCATACGGCCCAAATCGCCGGTGCGACACCAATTGCCGCTATATTTTTGGCGTGTAGCCTCATCATTGCGCCAATAGCCCAAGAAGAAAACGGGGTCTTGCCCCTCATCCCATACCGCGATCTCTCCCAATTCGCCGTGCGCCACCGCTTGCCCGTCATCATCGATAATGCTGACGCGATGCCCGGGATATGGGCGACCAATACAACCCGGCTTGGCAGGCCATTCGGTATGGCTGTTGCCAACAATATAATTGACTTCGGTTTGACCAAACATTTCATTCAGCGTCACCCCCAATTCAGCTTGCACCCACGCAAACACCGTATCGCCAACGGCCTCACCTGCGCTCATGATGGCCCTTAACTTTAATTGGTAATGTTGGCGGGGGTGTGGCAGCGCTTTCATCATCATTTTAAGCGCAGTAGGCACCAAAAATGTGTTGGTAACAGCATATTTTTCGAGCAAATAAAAAGCCTTTTCTGCATCGAACCGCCCATAATAGCCCAAGATCGGTTGACCAAAATACAACGTTGGTAATAACGCATCCATCAAACCACCAGTCCAAGCCCAATCGGACGGGGTCCAAAACACATCACCCGTTTGTGGGAAATGGTTTTGCGAATAGACAAAACCCGGCAAATTACCGATAAGCGCCCGATGGGGGATGAGCGCCCCTTTGGGCGGGCCAGTTGTGCCACTGGTATAAATCAATACAGCGGCGTCATCGGCCAAAGTTGTCACTGGTGCATATTCTGATGCAGCTTGCGCCAATAATGCACCCCACCCCAGCACTCGCGCCTCGTTAACGCCTGCCACCTCGCCAAGCACAATCACCTGTCGCAGGGTTGGGCAATCGGGCCATACCTGCAACACGGCCGGCAACGCGGCGGCATCGATAATGGCGACCACACATTCGCTATTTTGAAAACGATACTCAAGTGCATCGGGGCCAAATTGCACCGAAAGCGGCATGGCAACTGCCCCCATTTGGTAAATAGCCATATGTGCGATCGGCACTTCGGGGCGCTGTGGGGCCAATATCGCAATGCGGTCGCCGCGCCGCACGCCTAATCCAGCCAAAACATTACTCAAGCGATTAGCCTGCTGTTGTAACTCGGCATAAGTCAATTGCGACGTTGCCCCGTGTTCATCTTCATGATACAACGCAATGCGTGTGGGGTCGTTTGCCCAACGCCCGCAACAATGCCATGCGATATTAAATTCGTGTGGCACCTGCCAACGAAATTGGGCATAAATTTCGGTGTAACGATCTGTCATGATAAAAAATGTTCGTGCGCGTCCCCAGACGCGCATTTTGGAATTCAAACCTCAGGGGTATTTGTGCGAATCGCGGCTATGGCATTGACCTACGCAAAGCCCCCCGAGGTTTCGTCAAAATTCACATTTTGGGTGAATTGCCCATCACGGTATTCAAATCTTTATCCCCCCGACCACTTAAATTGACCAAAATGATCGCATCAGTGGGCAAAGTGGGGGCGCGGCGAATGGCCTCGGCGACGGCATGAGAGGATTCGAGCGCCGGAATGATGCCCTCGAAACGACAAAGTGTGTGAAAGGCGTGCATCGCCTCATCATCGGTCGCGTTGGTATAGGTCACCCGCCCAATATCGTGCAAATAAGCGTGTTCAGGGCCAATACCAGCATAATCTAAACCCGCCGAGATCGAATGGGTTTCGGCGATTTGCCCATCGGCATTTTGCAAAACATGAGTGCGCATGCCTTGAAATACGCCGACCCGCCCTTGTGTCAAGGCATCGGGCGCGACATCGGCAAACCGCACCGCATGTTGCCCACTTGGCACACCATGCCCACCCGCCTCGACCCCAAAAATCTTAACGGGGTCATTTAAAAAGGCGTAGAACATGCCGATTGAATTACTGCCACCGCCGACGCAAGCGATCACCTCGTCGGGCAAACGTCCGGCCTGCTCCAAAATCTGCGCTCGCGCCTCAATGCCAATGACAGATTGAAAGTCGCGGCAAATAAGTGGGTATGGGTGCGGGCCAAGGGCGCTGCCAATGATGTAATAGGTATCACGCACATTGGTCACCCAATCACGGATGGCCTCATTCACCGCATCTTTGAGCGTTTTGCTGCCGCTTTCAACCCCACGCACTTCGGCCCCCAGTAACTGCATCCGAAAAACGTTGGGCTGTTGTCGAGCCATATCAACCGTGCCCATATACACAATACATTCAAGCCCCAGCAATGCACAGGCCGTTGCGGTTGCAACGCCATGTTGCCCGGCCCCAGTTTCGGCAATGATGCGGGTTTTGCCCATGCGTTTCGCCAAAAGCGCTTGGCCGAGCGCGTTATTGATTTTGTGAGCGCCGGTATGCAGCAAATCTTCGCGTTTTAGGTAAATTTGCGCGCCGCCCAAATGGGCGCTCAAGCGCTTAGCGTGGGTCACAGGCGATGGCCGCCCGATATAGGTTTTGAGCAAATGTTCAAATTCAGCACGAAATGTCGCATCGTCACGAAATTCTTCGTAGGCTTCAATCACGTCATCAAGTGCCGGCATTAACGTTTCTGGCACATATCGCCCGCCATAGGGGCCATATTTGCCGCTCTCACTCGGCATGTTGTTGTAACCATCAGGGTAAAAGTCAGACATAGCTATTTTTTGTTTTACAAAGTGTATCTTCCCAATAATGCCGGGTGCCCCCAAAGGCGTCATGCCGAAATCACTATCATTTAGTGTATCGAGAGGGCTTTGTCCACTCGATACACTAAATGATAGTGATTTCGGCGAAAATTTATTTTAATTCCCGCTATTTATCCAGAAAACACATCATTTTATTAAAAAGGCGAATTCATAACAAAATCAAATATTATCGATTAGATTATTTATTTTATCTGCCAAAATCTCATTTTTTACGCTACAATAATGATTGCCATCTATTTGGCAAAAATGTTTTTTCATTATTAGGAGACAAATTTAATTATGGGTATTATCGATATTATCATCACTGCGTTAATCGGATTATTGGCTGGCTATTTAGCCCAACGCATTATGCCCGGGCGCGACCTGGGCGAAGGCAACATGTGGATCACAATGGCAATTGGTGTTGTCGGGGCGATTGTGGGTGGCTTTTTAGCGGGTGCGCTAGGTTTGGGCGGTATTTTTAACGGCTTGCTCGGCAGCATTATTTTGGCTGTGTTGGGTTCAATGTTGTTGCTGTGGCTCTATCGTATGGTTTCGGGTCGTCGTTAACACCAATTCCTAAAATAAAAGATGAAGGGCCGATTCCACGATCTATCTCCCATAGTGTCACTGTGGGAGATAGATCATGAAATCGGCCCAACACCGGCACGTCTCTACAGGGTTGACGTAAAATCGACCCACTTTGAATTCCTATACCGACCCAAATCGCGATCATTTATGGCAACAACTGTGTGACCTACCCTATTTTCGCGCCCTGTTGCGTGCCATCGAGGCGCGTTTTTACAAAGATCTACCCATCGCTGCCCCAGTGCTCGACCTCGGCTCGGGCGATGGTTTATTCGCCCAACAAACTTTCACCCGCCCCATCGACGTTGGCATCGACCCCTTTTATTCGCCAACTTTCGGCAAAATTTACCGCGAGGGCTACCTCGCGCTTTCAACCGCCGAAGGGGCGCATATGCCCTTTGCCGATGCCTCATTTCAAACCATCATCAGCAACTCGGTGCTTGAGCACATCCCCGATATCGAGCCGGTGATTGCCGAGTGTTACCGCGTGCTTAAACCCGGCGGCACAATGCTCTTTTGCTCGCCATCCGACCATTTCACCGATTGGTTTGTGGGGGCCAAGTTTTTGGGCGATGCTTATCGCAATTGGTTTAACAAAATCGCCCGCCATAATCATTGCGATAGCCCCGAAGCATGGGCGGCGCGGCTCGCCAAACATGGCCTAAGTGTCGAACGCGCATGGTATTACTTTTCACCACGCGCCTTACGCATTTTAGAGATCGGGCATTTTCTGGGTGTGCCAAATTTGTTAAGCAAAATTGTGTTGGGCAAATGGGTGTTGTGGCCTTCAGTCAACAACCCCATGCTTAAATTACTGCACACTTGGCTAACACCAGTGTATAACGAAGCCGTGCCCCCCACCGGCGCATGTGTATTTATTGTGGCCCGTAAACTTTCATGAAAACCATCACTTACTACTTACGCGCCATCCCTACCCTATTATTTGGCCTCAAAAACCCTATTGCCATCGTCGCCGCCAGCTTGGGCCAACGCCCCATCCTTCGGCTTGCCGATGGGCTAAAGTTGCGGGTTGCCAGCCTAATGGATATTTGGATCGCCAAAGAAACCTGTCTCGATCATGATTATGAGGTGTTTGGTTGCAAAATCGAAGATGACTGGGTGGTGGTCGATATTGGGGCAGCCTTTGGCGATTTTGTGGCGCATACCGCTTTTCACCATCCTAAAGCCAAAGTTATTGCGTTTGAGCCATTTGCCAAGGCGTTTGCATTATTGCGCGAAAATATTGCCCTCAACCAATTGCACAATGTGACGATATTTGATAAGGCCGTGAGCAGCCGTGCAGGTAAATTAGTGGTAGCCCAAACTGGGGCGGCTGTTCAACATACAACCCGCCCAGCCGAAAATGAGGCGGCAGATTCAGCGCTTGTTGTCGATGCCATCACGCTTAATGACATTTTCAAGCTCGCCAATATCGATCACATCAATTTTTTAAAGGTCGATTGTGAAGGCGCCGAATTTGACATTTTCTTAAACGCCAACGCGGTCGAATTGAGCCAAATTGACCATATTTGCCTAGAATATCATGATAACGCCACACCACATCATCATTCGGCGCTGGTCAATCACTTTAAACAATATGGTTTTGAGGTAAAAACGCAACAAAACCCGGTTCATTCACATTTGGGGTTTTTATATGCACAAAGAAGCAGGCTTTAAATAAAGCCATTCACGAAAAATAAACCTTCGATTCCCCGTCTTTTTCGCATCTCCGTGATCCATAGAATTTGGATCACGGAGACGCGGAAAGGACGAAGAATCGAAGATATTTATTGCTACGATTAAGCCAACAGCTTGCTCACCGCGCCCAGCGCCAACATCGCTATGATGAAGGCTGGCAACAGATTAAATGCGCTGCGTGGATTCCATGCCCAATCACTGCGCAAAGGCATAAATGAGCCTGCAAAAACAGAAGAATGAAACGACTCATTGCGGGCATCTGCAACATTAAAATTTGACATTGTATTGTTCATAATAATGATAATAATAGTCAAATGGCGGGCAAAAGTGAATAGCGACTCGTTGGCATTCACCCCGTTTTGGCATTCATTCAAAGGAAAACCGTGAGCAGCACTTTCGATTCGAATCCGACGCTACGACCTTTAGACGATACCGATTGGCAAATTTTGCACGAATTGCAAAGCAATGCGCGTATTACCTTCGCCGAATTGGGGCGACGGGTTAACATGTCGGCCCCGAGTGTGGCCGAGCGCGTGCTGCGCATGGAAGAAGCGGGCGTGATTAGCGGTTATCACGCCCATGTCAACCCCGAAAAGCTTGGTTATGTCATCCGCGCCTGCATCCGCATTGCCACCGACGACAGCAGCAACGAGGGTTATGTGCGGGGTATTGTTGGCATCATGCCCGAAGTGCTCGAATGCCACATCATTACTGGGGTAGATAGCTATGATTTACGGGTTATCGTTAGCTCACCCGCCCATTTACAGCTTGTCATCAATGAGCTTTCGCGCATCGGGCGCTGCACCAGCAGCCTCATTTTAGCCACTTTGGTGCCGTGGAATGAAGTAACCAGACCGCAAGCGCCTTCAGCGTAAGGGCGGGTCTGTGACCCGCCCACCTGTGCCACCCTACCGACGCAACGCCCCAATAATGGCATCGGCATCATACACACAGCCACCCCACACACCGCCACTGGCTTGTTGCAATGCCGCCCACAAACGGGTGTCATCGGGCAAAGCAGGGTGAGCGGCAAGGTCGGGGCGCGATGGGCGGGCCGCCAACTGTGCAGCCGCTGCCGCATAGTCTGCGCCTCCCTCTGCCCCAGCCTCATCACCCACAAAATTAACCGTGCCCACCAAATTTACGCGGTCAATCACAATTTCGATCATATCGCCGTCACGCAATTTGCCAATTGGCCCGCCCGCCAACGCCTCGGGGCTGACATGCCCAATACAAGCACCTGTGCTCACACCCGAAAACCGCGCATCGGTAATCACGGCAACATCTTTGCCCCATTTCAAATGCTTCAAGGCCGATGTCACCTGATACGTCTCCTCCATGCCTGTGCCCATCGGCCCACCACAAATGAGCACAATCACATCACCCGGCTTCACCACGCCCGATTTGATGCCCGCTACCGCATCACGCTCGCGGGTAAACACCCGCGCTGGGCCGCGTTTGCGATACACCCCATCCGCCCCCACCACATGTGGGTCAATCGCTGTGCTCTTAATAACTGAACCTTCGGGAGCCAAATTACCGGTCGGGAATGTAACCGTGCTGGTAAGGCCACGTTGTTTCGCCAAATCGGGCGACATAATCACTTGATCCGGCTGCACCCCATCGCGCTCGGTCAATAATTCGCGGAATTTGTGGCGACGCTCCGAAGTCTCCCATTCAGCCAACACATCGCCGAGGCGCTGTCCGGTTACGGTCAAGGCATCGAGCCGCAACATACCCAAGCCGCGCAAATGCAACATCACTTCGGGCACACCACCGGCCAAAAACACCCGCACCGTCGTATGATTTTGCGGCCCATTCGGCAACGCATCGACTAAACGCGGCACTTGGCGGTTAATGGCGTTCCAATCATCAACCGTTGGGCGGCGCAATTTGGCGGCGTGGGCAATGGCTGGGATGTGCAACAACAAATTGGTGCTACCGCCGAAGGCCGCGTGCACCGCCATTGCGTTGTGAATTGAATCTGCGGTGAGAATGTGTTTGGTAGTGATGCGATTTTGCTGCAAATGCAAAGCCGCCCGTGCCGAAGCCCGCGCCAACTCTAGCCACACCTCTTGCCCCGATGGCGCTAAGGCCGAATGCGGCAAGGCCATACCCAACGCCTCGGCCACCACTTGCGAGGTTGCCGCCGTGCCCAAAAATTGGCAGCCACCACCCGGCGAGCCACAAGCGCGGCAGCCCATATCTGAGGCATATTCGAGCGTAATTTCACCTTGCGCAAAGCGTGCGCCAATCGTCTGCACCTTACCGGCATCTTCGGCATCTTCGGCAGGCAAAGTCACCCCACCCGGCACCAACACACACGGCAAATTGGGTGTGCCAGCCAAGGCCAGCAACATGGCAGGCAGGCCTTTGTCACAGGTCGCCACACCTACTACCGCCTGCCGCGTCGGCAATGAGCGAATGAGCCGCCGAAACACAATTGCGGCATCGTTGCGGTAAGGCAAGCTGTCAAACATGCCCGTCGTGCCTTGACTACGTCCATCACAAGGGTCGGTCACATAGCCTGCAAATGGCATCGCATTGTGCTTATGCAACTCTTCGGCAGCGGCTTGCATTTGCAATCCTACCTCCCAATGCCCGGTATGGTAGCCCAATGCAATGGCTTTGCCGTCAGGGGCGCGAATACCGCCTTGGGTGCTAAGCAATAATACTTGGGTGCGCGTCAATTCGGCAGGGTCCCAACCCATACCCACATTTTGCGTCCAGCCAAACAAATCGCCACTCGGCGAATGTAACAACATATCTTCGGTCAACGGCAAGCTGCCACTGGGGCCGGGGGCGCGGGTCATAAGCTGATAAATATCAGGGGCGAGTAAAACATTAGGCAATGACATGGTTATGGTTATATCACTTTTTAAATGTAAGAAAACGCAACTTTTCGCCCACGCGCTTATGCTATTTTTAATTTACACTTTAACTTAACAGTAGTTTAGTCTAAAAAAGATTTGACAAAATAACCTGAGCGAGTGGCAAATAAAGCCCACTTCGAAACCGAGGCAAGCAAAAGCCAGCGTGAAAGAAACCTCTCACCCTTAAATAAAACTATTTCGCCTCAAACCAACCCTAA
>CAMDWA010000020.1 GCA_945877855.1 Thermoflexus hugenholtzii JAD2
ATCATCCCATTACATGGGATGATGGGATAGTGGTTTCGACATTACATCTTTTAGATTTTCTCTGTTTAGTGTGAAGATACGAGTATATCGCTGAGCGACACAACTCGTTTTTGGCGCAACGCTTGTTGTCCCGCTTCAAGCACGGCCACGACTGAGCGTGCATGTGCTGGCCCAGTGATAGGTGTTGCACCGGTTCGCACACATTCAAGAAAATGGGCACTTTCTACTTTTAAGGGTTCGGGAAAATCAACGCGGGGTAATAAGACATCCCCGGCGCGTTGTTGCAAACGATAGCTATTCGGCGTATCAAAATCCATGCGCTCCCCCAAACGCGGCACACGGTCAAAACCTTTATCAAAAATAGAGATTTTGTCGTCACCAACATCATCATAAATCACCATTTTGCGGCTGCCTACCAAGGTCATTTTGCGCACTTTGCCGGGGTCAAGCCAGCTTACTTGCACTTGGGCAATGATGCCATTCGCCCATTGCAAGGTGGCAAATACAATATCTTCGACACCGGGTTGCAAATAATCTTTGCCACTGGCGGTAATGCTGACTGGTAATTCGCCATTCATCCAATGAATGAGAATACTAATATCATGAGGGGCCAAATTCCACCAAGCATTAACATCATTACGCACTTGCCCAAGGTTAAGGCGTTGTGAATAGATATAGTGCGGTTGACCAATTTCACCGCGATCTAACATGTTTTTTACATAACGGACTGCCCCATTAAACAAAAATGTGTGGCCGACCATGAGCACGCGATTATGTTGGGCTGCCAAAGCCGTTAAGATATCGGTTTCGGCCACACTCATGGCGAGTGGTTTTTCAACAAATACATGTTTATTGGCCCCAAGCGCCATTTTAGCCAATGCAAAATGCGAGGCGGCAGGCGTTGCGATCACAACGGCATCTACTTCAGAGTCGGCTAAAACGTCTTCGGCATTGATCACTGTGCGTGTTTTTGGGAAATTGGCTTCGACGTATTGACGCCGTTCAGCAACTTGATCGGCTAACCATTTCACATGGCAGTTGGGTTGAGATGAGAAATTTCGCAATAGGTTGGGTCCCCAATAGCCACAGCCAATTTGAGCGAGGGTGAGAATTGAGTTATTCATAAGCTTGGGCACACTCATTACAAGGGTATGATTATGCCGCGAGTGCAGTTGGTATGATCGAAACCGACTATACTTTGAAAAATTTTGTTTGAAATAAGTTATGCGTGTTCTTCATCTGCCCCAAAATATTGCGGCACAAATTACAATAACAGTTCGGGCACTACGTGAAAATGGGGTTCAGGCGCGAGGCATTTCACCTAGATTTGTCATTATGCCGAATGATGTGGTCGAGTTTATCCCCGATTTTCCAAAAGTAACCGCAAAAAGTGCCCCATTGGTTTGGGCAACAACCCATTTAGCCCGCACTAAAAAGGTATTGCAGGCGATTATGTGGGCCGATGTGGTTCATTGGCATTTTCAGCCTGCCTTGTTAATGGCGCTTGATTTATGGGTGGCAAAAGCCTTAAAAAAACGGGTTTGTGTCGAGTTTTGGGGTTCGGAAATTCGTATTCCTCAAATTGAGGTCAAAGTAAACCCATATTATGCCAAAGTTTGGCAACAAGGCGCATACCCGACTGAAAGTGAAGCGCAGTCATTGCGAGCACAACGTCGGTTTGCTCAAATTTGCCCAACTGTGTTTGTGCCCGATGTGCAAATGTTAAGTTATGTTAATCGCGCCTTATTGCCCGATGTGCGTATTCTTGAACGACGCATTTGTTTGCAAGATTATGAGGTTGCATATCCTGGTTTAAATAAGCCTAAACCAGTGGTGATGCATGTCCCTAGCCTGCCAATTGTGAAAGGAACCCCAGCCGTGGAGGCGGCAGTGGCGGCACTGGCGCAAAAATTTGATTTTGAATATCGCTCGATGACTGGTGTTACGTATGACAAAGCAATGCAAGCGATGGCTGAGTGTGATATTTATGTCGATCAATTGGTGCTAGGTGTATTTGGCCTTGCCGCAATTCAGGCGATGGCTTATGGTAAGCCGGTGGTTTGTTATATGCTTCCGGCGATGCGAGCGGCTTTGCCAGATATGCCAATTATTGATGCGACACAGGAAAATTTGCCGGAGGTGTTAGAACGGTTAATTAAAAATCCTCAATTGCGCTATGAAATTGGCTTAAAAAGCCGTGCTTGGGTAGAACAGCATCATAATGCGCATAAAATTGCGGGCGAATTGATCAAGATCTATTCAGAGCGAAAATGACGACATTGCTATTTTAGACGGGCAAAAATTGATTTTGTTGCCGACAATAACGGATAAAAAAATAAAAATGATGAAAATTGCGTATGTCGCCCATATGAATACCTCGCCCGAAGACGGCGTGGTGAAGAAAGTCATTGATCATGTTCGTCAATGGGAGAAGGCTGGGCATGTCGTGCAGCTCTTTTTAGTGTCGCGCACTGGGGTGGTTTGTGACGCATTGAAGCCATTGAACCCTCGTGTTTATATTTCGACACGGCATTACCATGCGTTGGGTCGCTTAACAATAATGGGTATGCATATCAGCCAATGGCGCCCTGATATTGTGTATGGGCGAGTGGGCATGTTTTTGCCATATATGTTGTTTTTGCCGCGTAAAACCCCATTTGTAATCGAAGTAAATGGCAACCAGCTTGTTGAATATAAGGTGACTGAAACCCAACGCGCATATGCGTATTTTGTGCGCACTCGCAATTTGATGCTACGCCGGGCCGCAGGGTTTGTATGTGTGGCTCATTACCTCGATGATCTCTATCGACCTTATCAAAAGCCAACGGTTGTGATTAGCAATGGCATTGACTTGGCCAAATATCAAGTTTTGCCCGTTTCGAGTGAGACAAAACCCCACTTAATTTATGTGGGGTCGCATCAGGCTTGGCAGGGGATCGAGCAGATGTTTGCCTTGGCGCGACGTTTTCCTGATTGGCATTTCGATTTGGTGGGGATTAATGGCGAAGGCTTAGAGATTCCACCCAATGTGATTTGTTACGGATTTAAACCTTTTAAGGAATATGTGTCTTTGATGGCGCGGGCGCACGTGGCGATTGGGGCGTTGGCGACATCGGTGCGCGGCACACCAGAATCGAGTTTGTTGAAAGTGCGTGAATATTTGGCAAATGGCTTGCCGATTATTTTGCCAGCCCCAGATACTGATTTTATTGAGCCGGTGTCATTTATATACAAGTCGTCTTCAGAATTTAATTCAGAAGATAATTATGTCGGATTGAGCAACTTTGTGCAAGTGTGGATGGGGCAGCGTGTGCCCCGTGAAAGTATTATGCATATCGATGCAGGTAAAAAAGAAGCTAGCAGATTAGCATTTTTTGAGCAGGTTTTGCGACCTGCTTTGTAATATGAAGACGATACGTGTTTTAGTTGTGGGTGGGGCCGGCTATATTGGCAGCGTTACTGCCGCTAAATTAGTTGAGCAAGGTTATCAAGTTTCGATTTTTGATAATCTGAGTACAGGGCATATCCAAGCAATCCCGCAAACGGCCGCTTTTTATTTGGGAGATTTAAAAGATTCTGATCGTATTAACGCGGTTATCGCTGAAGTTGCGCCGGATATCGTTTTTCATTTTGCCGCATTGGCAGAAGTTGGTGAATCGATGCGGAACCCAACTTTATATTATCGCGAAAATGTTGGAAATTCGATTAACCTTTTTGAGGCATGCGTTGCAAATGGCGTAAAAAAGATTATATTTTCCTCGACTTGTACCGTATATCCGGCGACACAAACCGCAATTACCGATGAATCGACCTTATTGCCCCAGAATAGTTATGGTGAGACCAAATTAGCCGTTGAAAAGATGTTGCATTGGTTTCAATCTGCCTATGGTTTTCGCTACGCGGTGTTGCGTTATTTTAATGCGTGTGGGGCCTATGGTGTGTTGGGTGAAGATCATACCCCAGAGTCGCATCTCATCCCATTGGTGTTACAAACTGCATTAGGCCGACGTTCACATATTGAGATCTATGGGACTGATTATGACACTGATGATGGGACTTGCATTCGTGATTATGTGCATGTCGCTGATTTGGCCGATGCGCATTTACTCGCAGTTCAGTATTTAGATCAGCACTCCAATATTACGTGTAATTTAGGAAGTGGGTCAGGGTATTCAGTGCGTGAAGTCATTGATGCCGTGATTCAGGTCACGGGTAATCATTTTCAAGTTGTTGAAAGCGCACGGCGTAAAGGCGACCCATCGCGTCTTGTCGGGCAGTCTATAACTGCTCAACGCGAATTAGGGTGGATTCCGAAGCGTAGTAAATTAACTGAAATTGTTAGTACGGCTTATGAATGGATGTGTCAGCATCCCAGTGGATATACTGGAGGAAATGGTAATATTTAATGGTTAGTGGTTAGTGGTTAGTGGTTAATGGTTAGTGGTTAATGGTTAATGAACAACCAATTATTAACTATTAACCGTTAATCATTAATTATTAACCATTAACCATTAACCATTAACCATTAACCATTAACCATTAACCATTAACCATTAACCATTAACCATTATTATGTCATTTATCGAAGTTTCCATAGTGATGCCTTGTCTTAATGAGGCTGACACCGTTGCAGTATGTGTACAAAAAGCTTGCAAGGCACTACATGATGCGCAAATTGTAGGCGAGGTGGTAGTGGCAGATAATGGCAGTACCGACGGCTCACAAAAATTAGCACAACAGGCTGGCGCTAGGGTGGTGCCCGTCGCCCTTAAAGGTTATGGGAATGCCTTAATGGGCGGTATCGAAGCTGCATACGGGCGCTACATCATTATGGGCGATGCGGACGATAGTTATGATTTTTTGCAAACCCCCCGTTTTGTTGAGAAATTACGCGAAGGGTATGATATTGTGCAAGGATGTCGTTTGCCCTCTGGTGGTGGACAAGTGATGCCGGGCGCAATGCCTGTTTTACATCGTTGGTTTGGCAACCCCATGTTTTCGTTTTTAGCGCGTTGGTGGTTTCGTGCTCCCATTCATGATATTTATTGTGGCTTGCGTGGATTTAGCAAAGATTGGTATGTGCAACTGAATCAACGGTGTGTTGGGATGGAATTTGCGACTGAAATGATTATTAAATCGAGCCTGATGAAGGCTAAGATCGCTGAGATTCCTATTACGCTTCATCCTGATGGACGTAAAGCACATCCCCCACATTTGCGCACTTTTCGAGATGGCTGGCGCACCTTGCGATTCTTTTTAATGTATACGCCGCGTTGGTTGTTTTTGTTGCCGGGCGTGTTATTGATGTTATTGGGTTGTCTTGGCTATGGAGTGGCATTTCTCCCTTTAATTTTGCCATTGCCGCTATTCTTGGCTTCAGGGTTTGATTTGAGTTTTTTGCTGATTGCTAGCCTGATGTTAATATGTGGTTATCAATCGGTTTGGTTTAGCATTTTTGCCAAAACATTTGCTGTGATGGAAGATTTGATGCCAGAAAGCCCTGGTTATCAGCTTTTTTTTAGGTATGCCACCATCGAACGGGGAATTGTGCTTGCGTTAGGGATTTTAATTATTGGCTTGGGGTTAATCTTTGGCGCGTTAAGCGGCTGGGCAACCGCAACTGTGAATTCTGGCGATATGGGATCTAAAATTAGCCTGCTTATTGCAGGCGTTACCATTGTGGCCGTGGGATTTCAGACAATGCTTTCTAGTTTTTTTGTTAGTTTGTTGGGGTTAAAACGGCGTTAACGATGATACAACAGCTACATCAACAACATGTTCATACCAGAAGGGTGCGCATTCTTGCGCAGCATCTTGCTAAGTTAATTCCACAACATGCCGCTGTTTTAGATGTTGGTTGTGGCGATGGGTTATTGGCAAGCCTTGTGCAACAGTTGCGCCCTGATATCAGTATTAGCGGCATTGAAGTGCTGGTGCGAAATCAAACAGCAATTCCGATTATGCCATTTGATGGTGAACATATTCCTTCAGCCGATCATAGTGTCGATGTTGTGATGTTTGTCGATGTATTACACCACACTCGTGATCAAATGGTGCTATTACGTGAGGCTAAACGGGTTGCACGGCAATGCATTTTAATTAAAGATCATACCTGTGATGGGTTATTTGCCAACTCAACTTTGCGTTTTATGGATTGGGTAGGGAATGCAGCTTATGGTGTCGCCTTGCCTTATAACTATTGGTCTGAGGCGAAATGGCGTGAATCTTTTAATAGGCTATCACTGACCATAAAGTCTTGGGATCAATCTTTAGGCCTATATCCATTGCCCGCTTCACTGTTATTTGAGCGAAGATTGCATGTGATTACAAAATTACAAGTTTGAAATAATATTGAACCCTAGACGGCTTTAACCCGTATAAGGTTTTACACAGTAACGATTTATGTCTAATATCAATCCATGGGAGCAAGCTTATTTGCGGTTTGAGACTCCTGAAGAAGAGATAGAGAAATTTATTGGACGTTTAAATCAACTTGGGCAAAAAGAATGGCCCCGTGATTTAAAAATAATTGAAATATTTTGCGGGCGCGGCAATGGGCTAATTGCATTAAAACGTTTGGGCTTTACCAATTTAATGGGGGTTGACCTTTCACCAGCGTTACTTAAGTCCTATCAAGGGGATTCTGCTTTATGTGCGTCAGATTGCCGCTGGTTACCGTTGGCAGATGGCAGTTGTGACATGGTAATTGTGCAAGGTGGGTTACATCATCTGCCTGTTTTGCCCGATGATCTTGAGTTAACACTAGCCGAAGTGAAGCGTGCTTTACGCCCGGGTGGTAAATTTGTGATGGTCGAACCATGGCTGACACCATTTTTACGTGTCATTCATTTTTTGAGTGAGCAGCGTATTGTGCGGAGGTTGTCTAAGAAATTTGATGCGTTTGCAACGATGGTGCATTATGAGCGTGAGACTTATTTTAGTTGGCTGGGGCAGCCTGAGAAGCTATTAGTAGTATTTAGGCGGCATTTTTCTGAGGTTTTTTTTCGAAAGCAATATGGGAAGGTGCTGTTTGTTGGATATAGTAGTTGATTTATTATCTTTGATAATTAATTAAAAATGATTTAATCGAGGGTTTTGCTGACTTTATCGAAACACTTAATCTTTGGATGTTGAGCATTTACGCGGTTATAAATTTAGCGAAGCTTATATTTATGGTGCTAAACCTTAACTGGTTAATAACCGGCTAAAACTTCAAATTCCAAAATTCCTCGCTAAAGTTTGTGGGACTCAATTAAGTAAATGATGCGAAAACAAATTTTTACTGATTTCCTTGGAGTTAGGTCATATTTGATTGTTATTGGAATTGCGGTAACAATAATCTTTGGCAGTGAATTAATATTTACTCTATCTGGCGGATTAGGCTTAGAGCGTCAAGAATGGATTCAATATTTATTATTAGGTACTTTGTTTCCTGCATTTGCCGTCATTTTGGTTTTTGTGAAGAAAAAGACATTTTTGCCAAAAATAGTTGCGATTATCGAATTGTTTTTGGTTTTTGCTGCATGTATATTTTTACTTAGCATTATTACTGGTAATTTGTTGAAGAGCAGCATTACAGAATTTGTAGCAGCTGTTTTGGGATCTTTGCTCCAAGTCTCTATTATCTTTTTTATTACTCGACATCAAATACGATTTCTTGACAAACAAAATATATTTAACGTAGTGTTGTTTATTATTATTTTAGTTGCTGTGTGGATGACCGGTATTCGCCTTATTACACACCGGTATGGTTTTGCTGATAATCCTTATCCCATTGAATGGTGGTTTTGGCCTGGTTGGCCTGGAAATTTTACAGGAATAATTCAATCGTCGTTTATACGGCGGGGGTTATTGATTACAGGAGTTACATTTATTACCGTTTGGCATTTTTATTCTGATTTAAAAATTAATTTGAGGCTTTTCGCGCAGATATATAAAAAATGGATTTTGTCGGTTATGGATATCAGCGCTATTATATTATTTTTTTTGTTATGTATTAATACTGATCGCATGCTAAATGAAGATATACAAGGGCATATAGATTTTTTTCTAGGGCCTATCGTTGCTATTCGACAAGGGGCATGGTTACTATGGGATCAACCTTCAGGATATGGCTTTTTGTGGGTATTGATGGTTGCATTCTTACCCGTGAAACACACTGCAATTGCATTAAGTATATTTCTGGGATTGTTAAATTTTAGTTTATCTGTTTTGTTGTATAAAGTATTTTGTGGATATTGCCGTCAAAGTGTTTTGAATCGTTTATTTGCTTTTTTACTTGTTATTACAAGTTTTTTAATACGCTCGTTCCCAAATCAAGACTTAGATCTTGGTATTTTGAATGGCAATTTTACAGATGCTTATTCAACTTGGTACTGGCTTTCTTCAATTGATATTCCTCAAGTAAGCGCTCTACGGACAATTTGGTGCTGTGTTTTGTTAATAATTGCGTCTCAATATTTTTTTAGTGATAAAGAACATTTTAAAAGAATCTCTATTTGGGGGTGTGTTTTTTGGTCGGTCGGTTGTTTGTGGAGTGCTGAAAGTGTTATATTTTCTACTGCTACATGGCTTCCTGCTTATATTTATATTTCATTCGCAAGAAAAAAATATAAATGGATGTTTTTACCATTATTAACAATATTTATTCCCATTATTTTTTTTTCAGTTTATTATTATATGAACTTAGGCCATATTCCTGAGTGGAGTGCCTTATTTGAGTTTGTCTCTACATCCGGCCCAGATTCAGAGTTAAATCCAGTGATCTCCAGAATAGGTGTAATATGGATAGCTTTATTCTCATTAATTTCTGTAGTATTTATTACTACGACGTTAATGTTATATGATACAGAAGGTTCTGCAATTGGGTTAAGCCTTGCTTGTTTTGGTGCCATATGGAGTGTTACAAGTTATTATGTTGGATATAGTGCTAATTCAAAATTTCATGTTTTAATTCACATTTACGTTTTAGCTATTGTAGTTATTTTGAGAATGATTGCGACAAAAAAAAATGAATTCATAAAATCTTATGGTTCTTATTTGATTTTGAAGAACACTCTAGTGGTTTTTACAGTATTTACTTTGGTAGGTGGTTTGGATATTGACCGAGTTGGGCTGATTAGATTCTATAATAGCCAAACGAAGCGTTCATATAGCTATTTTGACTCAAGAAGTCATCGTGCGCCATTACCTCAGTTATTGAGTGACCTTCTTATTCAAGCAGGAGTAAAGCCGAGTGATCATATAATGCTTGCAAATAGTTATGGCAATTTATCTGGATGGTATTATAAAAATGATGTGTATATTACTGATTATAAGGTTTGGTTGCCGACAACTCCCTCTTTATTAGATGAGCGCAGGAAAACATATTTAGAAAGGTTTGTTAATCGTTCTTGTATAGGTGGTTGGCTTGTATCTCCAAATATCGTTGATATAAAAGCATATTATTTATTAAGGCAGATTGATAAAAAATTAGTAAATGAATCAGGTTATTTTCACCAAACAAAGGAATATTCTAATTCTGATTGGATATTAGATTATTATGAACCAAACCCTAATAAATTGAGTCAATGTGAAGCGAATTGGAATTAGCCACAAGGGTTTGGTCCATATGATTTATAGATATCAACTGCTTTTACTAATGTTGCTTAGCTTGATAGTGGTTAGCATAATTGGTAATAATTATGTGTCTTTTATTACGGATGAGGGTTGGAAAACCTATAATTGGGTTGAAGACCAAGGGATCATAAACTCGCAACGTATTGCAGGTTGGGATTTTGCCCAAATTTATCGCTATTATCTTCAGCCATTTGTGCGGGGCGAATTTAGCCTAAATGCATTCGAATCAACCCAAATGCTTAAGATATTACCGCCTTTAACTGCGATTGTAATGGCTCCGCTTGGTTTTTTGCCTTATCCACGGGCTTATCATGCTCAGGTGGTTTTGCTTGTGCTAGCCAATTTTCTTAGTCTCATTTTTATCGCACGATTATCTCAAAAATCATTGGCACTTATATCTGGTGAATCGGGAAAAGAAAATAATACAGCATTAATAACATCACATTTGGCTGATTTGCTATCGATAATAGTTGTTGTATTGCATTTCTTAAGTTGGGGCTTTGCCTATAGTATCGAGAAGGGAAACTATGATGCTTACCCAATGTTACTTATTGTGATTGGATTGGCTTTGATGATCTATAAACCAAGTTGGGTATGGTTGCAGGTTTTTGTTTTTTCAATGGCAACCCACCTCAAGATTTACCCAGCAATTATGTTTCCATTATTACTATGGCAGCATCGACAAAAAGCAATTTTGCCATTAATTGTGATTAATTTAATAATGGCTTTGGGGCTAGGTTGGGAGAATTTTACAATTTGGATTAGCGCTGTCATTGAAGAAATGCGCAGTGTATCAACTGATTGGCCGGGAAGCAGCAGTACAGGCTCTTACATTCGTTACATGTTAGCTGAGTTTATGCCATTTTGGGCTTCAGTATTTAACACAAGTAAAGAACAAATTGCAAGTAGCTTGAAAAATATTATTAATGCTGTAGTAATCTTGATTTGGGCGATAACGGCGCTACTGGCTTTACGTGGGTATCGCCGTCTAGGTAGTATGTCACATGTGTTATATACGTTAGCGTGCTTGGGGCCAATGATGCTAATACCTGCATATAGCAACCCGTATAAGCTAATTTATATGACCTTGCCGATTTTATTTATGCTCATAATCTATTCACGCATGTTTGTAGTAGATGGGCAAAAATTTGCATTCGGGGTTTGTGTTGGGCTATTATTGCTGTTTGGTTTATTATCACGTTCCCAATTTGGGTTTATTCCTAATTTAAACTCTTTAGTAATCCCTAAACTAATTATTTATCACCTTTCGTATAACAAGTTTCCATTAATTTTGTTAACACAGTTGCTAATTATGATTACTACACTTTACTTATATAAAACAAATAAAGAAGCGACTATTAGTTAATATAAGTAATGTGTTAAAGTTGATTAAAATGATGCTGATTCAACATTTTTATATTAGACTTCTTTATTATGTCAAGTAGTAATAATACTGCACCAACACTGAGTATTATCGTTCCTATTTTTAACGAGGCAGACGTTATTCAATTATTAGCTGAGCGGCTTAAAATTGTTTTTTCATCGGCTCAATGTGTTAAAAATAAGATTGCTCATGTTGAATATATTTTCGTTGATGACGGTAGCCAAGATGAATCTTCTATGCTATTAAGCCAGTTTTTTGAAGTTGGCCGAGAGGCAAAGATTATTCGATTTTCGCGTAATTTTGGGCATCAACCTGCTGTTACTGCTGGGTTAGAGCATAGTTCTGGCGATTTGGTTGCAATTATTGATGCTGATTTGCAGGACCCCCCTGAACTTATTTGGCAAATGATTGACCAGTGGCGGGCTGGCTTTGATGTTGTATATGGGTTGCGTGTAAATCGTAAAGAAAATAGAATTAAACGAATTGCTTATTGGGGGTTTTATCGTGTTTATCGTTGGCTAAGTCCTATTCAGGTTCCTGTTGACAGCGGTGATTTTTGCCTTATGAGTCGTCGTGTCGTTAATCAAATTAATGCACTTCCAGAGCGTCTTCGCTTTGTGCGTGGATTGCGGTCATGGGTTGGATTCAAACAGTGTGGTATTACTTATGATCGCCCAGAGCGTGCTGCAGGTGCGACAAAGTATAATTTTCACCGTCTTTATAAATTGGCGACAGATGGTATTACCTCGTTGAGTGTGCGTCCATTGCAAGTGGCACAAGTACTTGCATTTAGCTATTTGTTTGCATCGATAGTTTTAACATTCTTAATAACTTATCGCTTGTTGCTCGGACAGGTTGCGAATCCAGAGATGTACTTGTTAATTTTGTTATTGTTATTTAGCAATAGTTTGATTTTGTTTTCGATTTATGTCCTTGGGGCATATATTGGGCGATCATATCAGGAAATTAAAGGTAGGCCTACTTATATTATTCAGGAAATTATTCAATGAACACAACAGCTTCTTCCGTAGAAATATTATCCAAGATAACCGAAGACGATTTTCCCGAGTTATGGTATGAGATAGGTAATGACAATCATTTTTGGTTTGATTGGCGATTTCGTGCTTTTATTAACCAATTAACTGATTTAAATGTTTCGTTGACAAAACCGCATTATTGCTTTGAAATTGGATGTGGTCATGGTGTTGTGCGTCGACAGATTGAGTCGTCTACCTCTTGGTTCACGGATGGGGCTGACATTAATCTTGAAGCGCTAAAAATGAATAATATAACGCGGGGGCGTACTATGGCTTATGATATTTTTGACAAAAAGCCTAGCATGAAGCAATTTTATGATTCAATAATGTTGTTTGATGTTATTGAACATATTAAAGACCCTGTTGATTTTATTAAAACAGCGTTGTTTTACCTGAAACCGAATGGTTTCGTTTTTATCAATGTCCCCGCACTTAACCTATTACGTACTCGATATGATGATGTTGTTGGGCATCATCGCCGATATGATAAATCAATGATGCAAGAGGTATTTAATCAGTGCGGCTTAGAGACACTCGATTTACGTTATTGGGGGTTTAGTGCTACGCTTTTGGTTCTGTTGCGTAAGCTTGTAACCCCACGAAATTTAACCAATGATGAAGTTGTGCGACGTGGTTTTAGACCGCCTAGCCAATTTATCAATCAAATAATGCGTAAAGTTGCTCAATTTGAAACGCGTTTTGTGCGACAACCGCCTTTTGGTACTTCATTAATTGCGGTTGCGCGTTATGTGCAAAAATAGCTATTAAAACATCGGTTACTTAAATACGAGTTGCTGATATAAGATCAAGTTGCGCTTAGACATCCGATGTTTGTGCTATTTTTATCTTGCTGGGTGATAGCTCATCATGACGACTTTTAACAAGATGAAAATCTTAGTCACCCAAAGCGGGTTTAAACATAGCCTTGGTTTAATGCGTCATCTTGCGCAGTTAGGCCATGAGGTATATGGCCTTGCACCGCCGACTGCGACACGCCGATTTATCGCACGGCAAAGTCGTTATCCCAAAGCAATTTACCCACTTGATCAAAATAGCGAAGCCGAATTTGTGCGTCAATTAATCGACTTACAGGCAAAAGCGCAATTTGATGTCCTAATTCCGGTGGGTTTTCCGGTGACCGAGTTTGTGTCGCGCCATGCTGACGTGCTACTCTCACATATTAAATTTGTCGCTACTCCTATTCAACAGCTTGAACTCGCCGAAGATAAATTAAGGGTTGCACAGCGCTGTCAAGAATTGGGCGTGCCCTCACCCAAAACATTGCAGGTGCAATCTTTGGATGCATTGTCCAGTATTGCACAACAGATCACCTATCCAATCGTCATTAAAGGCCGCAAAGAATCGGCGAAGGGCATTGTTGATTATGCCCATTCTGCCGATGAATTGGTTGGTAAGTTTGGCACAATGTGCCAGAAATTTGAGCTAACTGACCCCACTCAATACCCGATTTTGCAAGAATATGTGGCCGGGCATGGCGCGGGTTTTTTTGCCTTGTATGATCGTGGCGAGATTAAACGTATGTTTATGCATCGCCGGATTCGTGAATACCCACCGAGTGGCGGGCCAAGTTGTTGCGCCGAAAGTTTTTATGATGAACGTTTGCTTGATACGGGTAAGCGGCTGTTAGATGGTTTGAAGTGGCATGGCATAGCGATGGTTGAGTGTCGTTTTGACCCAGTTGAAAACAACTATAAGGTGATTGAAATAAACCCCAAATTTTGGGGGTCGCTAGAATTGGCCTTGGCTGCGGGGGCCGATTTTGTAAGCGATTATGTTAAATTGGCGATGGGTCAATCGCTAACTTATAACGACGCTTATAAAAATATAAGATTTCAGTGGGTGTTGGATGGCGATTTATCACATGCAATAAAAAGAAAAGAGGCACGTGGCGCATTCTTAAAAGACCTAATCAATCCGAAGGTGCAAAAAGATATTCGATTGGATGATGTAAGGGTTACAATCTCAAAGATGCTGCTGTTTATAATGAATTTAAGGCACCTATAAAACAAAAAATGCTACGCGCTGCTTTTCATATTCATACCCATCATTCTTATGATTCATTTACCAGACCACAATGGTTAGTTGATCGTGCTATTCGTTTGGGCATAGACAGCCTTGCTGTAACCGATCATGATACGCTTGCTGGTGCTTTAGAAACGAAACGCT
Source organism: Thermoflexus hugenholtzii JAD2 (assembly GCA_945877855.1). Classification (GTDB taxonomy): domain Bacteria; phylum Chloroflexota; class Anaerolineae; order J036; family Brachytrichaceae; genus AQU-03. The sequence continues at coordinate 14,227 of CAMDWA010000020.1, forward strand.
GTGCAACCCAAACAAAGCTAAATGTGATTGTTGGCGTTGAGTATGCGACTGATTTGGGTGATATTATTGGTTTGTTTTTGCATGAAGAAATTCAATCACGTCATGCTTTTGAGGTGATTGATGCGATTCGACGGCAGGGTGGGTTGAGTATTTTGCCGCATCCGTTTCATCATCATAAACAAGTAGAAGATTTGGCACAAAACGTAGATATGATTGAAGTGTTTAATGCGCGTATTCGCCCAGACCGAAACGAAAAAGCCGTTGCATTGGCAGCATGGGCCAAAAAGCCAGCGATTATTGGCTCGGATGCCCATTTTTTAAATGAAATTGACAATGCGATCATTTATTTTGATACCTCTGGACCTTTAACAAAGGACGTGATTTTACAGACCGCGCAGCAGTGGAAGGTTACTTATACGAGCGTTTTTAAAACGCAATGCAGCCAATTGGTAAAGGGTTTTAAAAAGCGCGATCCTATTTTGTTGCGCAGACAACTTTACACCATGTTGGCAGAAAATGCGATAAAACTCAAAAATAAATTTGTATGAATGCGCATCAAATTTACGCCAAAGATTACATTGGCCGTGTGTTAGGGACGCATGATTTACGTGGGGTTGAGATTCCTGCTGATCTGCTTCAAAAGGTTTTCAGTGCTTTAACCCGCCAAGAAGAGATCATAACTTTAGATCGTGATGAATGGGGAAACTTTGATTGTCAACATAGCCAAGCTTTTCGCGCCGGGAATCATCAGAGAGCATGGTTAGATGAAATGATTATTCAGGCGTTCCCATTGATTGAACGTAAAAGTATTTGGCCCAACAACAAGCCTTTTGCGCTATGTTTAACGCATGATACCGATGAATTAGGGCTGCATGTTCATTATTCTAAACTCAAACGTGAATTTACCCGCGTTCAAGATCCTAATTTTGCCCGGCGCTTTCTCAAGGGTTTTATTTCCGCAGGCACACATTTGGCCCGCAGTGTTAACGCTGCGGCAAAACCTGAAACACTTCGGATTGAAGAATGGTTGAAACTTGAAGATAAATATGGCTTTAAGTCAACTTTTCATATTTTCCCGCAATATGTAAATAATCGTCACGCATGGGATTGTGATTATCGTTATGCAGATAAGGTGGTGTATCAGCAGCAGCTTGTGCCATTTGCGACGGTTATGCGCGAAGTGCATAAGTCGGGTTGGGAGATCGGCGTGCATGGTAGTTATGAATCTGCGTTTAATGCTGATCTTTTATTGGCGCAAAAACACCAAATCGAAGATGTAATTAAGGCTGAAGTGATCAGCACCCGACAGCACTATTTACATTTTGCCGCTCAAACAACCCCAAGTGTACAAGTGCAGGCAGGGTTAAAAGCAGATTCAACCCTTGGGTTTAATCGTAATATTGGCTTTCGGGCTGGGGCGAGTTTTCCTTTTCGAATGTGGGATCATAAAAATCAAGTTGCTCTTGATTTGTTGCAAATTCCGATGCATATTATGGATGTTAGCCTTTTTCGGGAAGATACACTCAAGTTGGATGAGGCATCTGCAATTGCGCACGCAGTGCAGTTACTTGACCATGTTTGTGCATTGGGCGGTTGCCTGACATTGAACTGGCATACGCAACTTTTGCATGTTCCGCATATGCGTAGGGTTTATGAGACACTGTTAGATGAGGCGGCGCGGCGTGGTGCGTGGGGATGTTCGATGGGTGAGATATTGGCTTGGGTTAAACGGAATTATGTTTCTGTTTGAATCTTGTGTTTTTGTCTTTTAACTTTAATAAAATGTCTAACCGCCCCAAATTTTTGCTCAATAATCTTATTGATAAGATTAAGTTCTCTCGATTTTTGCCGTTGCTTCTGCCATTCATATTATTAGTTTTTTTAGTTGTTTATGTGGTCAATATTCCTATTGGGCATCAATGGGAAATGGTTAATCTGATCGATAAGAAATTTTCAGGAGACCTCTCCTTGCAAGATTTATGGACACAACATGATGCTCATCGACCCTTTTTGATGCGTATTGAGATTATATTTCTTGCTGGGCTGACCGGATGGAATGTGCGTGCTGAAATGTTTGCCAATTTTGTTGTGGCTTGTATTACATTTATCATTTTATGGCAGTTGATACGTTTTACCCATAGCAATTTTTATTCTGGATTGCTATTTATTACTTCGGCAATACTATTTTCAACCTCACAAGCAGAAAATTGGTTGCCCGGTTTTACGTTTGAATGGTTCCTTCAAAACTTTTTTTTCGTCGCCTGTCTTATATTGCTCACTCAATATAAAAATTCACGCCGCAGTTTTGCCCTGATGCTAGTGCTAATGCTTGGCTCAATTTTGGCTTACTCGTTAGTGCTGTGGTTTGTGATCGGCATTGGGATTTTATTGGTATGGCATGACCGACGCTATCCCATATTTTGGTTTGTTGTCTCTTTAATCGTTTTAGCTGGCTATTTCATTGGTTTTGAGGTGAATGATTCTCAAACCGGTTCGATGGCCTATGTGTTTACACATCCTTTACCCGCTGTTGCTTATTTATTGGTTTATCTGGGTAGTCCGCTTTCTTTTGGTGGTGCCCGTGAGGTGACAACGGCTTACAGCATGTTTGATTTTGCAGTGATGGGTGTTGCTGCAACATGGGGATTGATAGGCATTCTTGGCGCATTCTTCTGTTTTAAAGAATGGATACGATTACGAAAAAGCGATTTGTTTGAGCGGGCATTACCATGGCTATTAATGATGCTGTTTGTGTTTTGTAGTGATGGCTTAACCATGCTTGGGCGATTAAACCAAGGCGTTTTACAGGCGCTTTCAGTTCGATACACCACAGTTGCTGGTTTGTTTTGGATTGCCTTAATCATGTGCATTGTATTATTTCGAATTCAGCATAACAATCGAATCGCACATGCTTTCCCCCAACTTTTTTGGGGTACAAGGGTTGTAATATCGATCATGTTTGTAGTCTCTTTTATTGCATCTTCGGCTTATGGGGCACTCACAATTATTAATCGTTATTATGGTTATACATTAGGGAGACAAGGGGTATTACATTATGACAAGGCCCCGACCAGTTTTTTAAAGCTTTTGCATGTTAATGCAGAATTGGTGCGTGCTGGGGCAGCGACGCTTGAAAAATGGAAAATTGGCCCATTTCGTGAGGTACCCCCTTCCTTGGCAGAAGCAGATATGTTGCCAGATACGTTATTTGAGAAAATAGCTGATTTAAATTTGACTAAAACCACTTATTTAGAAAATTGCGCAACCTTAGCGAATGAAATAACAATTGAAATTCAAAATAAGAGCCTATTTCAACTTCCAATACCGATTGTCATTGAAACAAGATCAACACAAGCCGATCAAATAACGATATTTTGGGCTAGCGGCAGCAATGCTTTTGCTGAAAATCGATCCATTTTGGCCGAGAGATCAATTGAACCGAAATCTGATGTACGTAGCTTTTATACTTTTTTATCACCAGTGCTACCCATCAATCAGCTAAAGATTAAACCGACTTATACAGGTGTTTGTAGACCCGATACGCTTAATATTGTCGTTTATCGTTTCAAAAATTAATCATACGACACCCCAAATGCCTCAGTCCATGCAATCAAATTGACCCAACGCCACACTCGCCAATCAAACGGTTTTGAACCATTGAGAATGGCTTGCCATTCTTGGCGTATGTGGGGTAAATGGAGTGGTGTAACCCGTTGGGCCATATCACTATTCAGCAGTGGGTCGATCCAAGATTTCATCGCCCCCATCCATTGACGTTCAGGGGTTGCGAAACCAATCTTGTCTTTTCGATCTAAAATGGCATCTGGCACAATGCCGCGCATCGCTTGACGAAATACGCATTTGGTGGTGCCATCTTGGCTAATTAAGTATTCTTCGGGCAATGACAAAATAAATTCAGCGATTTCGGGGGTTAAAAAGGGCACACGGCTTTCAATCGAGTGCGCCATGCTATTGCGGTCTTCATAATGTAAAAGTGCGGGCAAGTTAGACGATGTGCTGGCATCAATTAGGGCAAACCGCAGCAAATCATTGGTGTCTTTAGGGGCTTCGGCTGGCACAAATGCTTGAATTGCGTGTTGCGTAAACCAATCGGCGTTTAGAAAATTGGCCGAATGGTCTTTTCCTGCTATTCTTAAGGCCGATGTATAAAATTGTCGTGGCAAAAACTCTGCGGCGGTGCGTAGTAACATGCCTGTCCAACGCCCATCGCCTGCATAGGCTTTTAAACCTTGTTGAAATTGAATTGCAGCCCCAAATTGACGTTTGCGCAGTAACGATGCCAAGCGAATAGATCGATAACCACGATACCCCGCTAATAATTCATCGGCTCCTTGCCCATCCAGCATCACTTTCATACCGTTTTCGCGGGCCAGACGGAAAACGCAATATTGAGCATAAATGCTGGTGCTGCCAACTGGTTCATCTTGTGTGCGCACCAAGTGCATTAAATCGGCGATAAGGGACGTATGATCGGGGCTTGTTTTTGTGGCTTTTGACCCCGATGCCTTCACAATCATATCTGACCAGCGTTCTTCATTAATGCTTGGGTCTTCTTGCGCAATAAAACTAAAGGTGCGTAGATCGATGCTTGGCTCAACATATCGCATTCCCATCACGATTGCAGATGAATCGATCCCGCCCGACAATGCTGTGCCAATGGGAACATCGCTGCGCAAATGCAGACGTATATTTTTTAAGAAAAGTGCCCGTAATTGTTCGGCAGCTTCATTAAAGGATAAATCTTTGCGCGGCGTTGGCTTCAATTGCCAATATTGTTGCGGGTGTAATGCCGACAGTTGCAGCGGTTTAGATAGATCGAGCGTGAGGGTATGCGCCGCTCGTAGTTGATAGATACCCTGAAACATGGTTTCACGATGCGTTTTATCATCATCGTGATCTAAATACCCCATGCGCAAATAATCATGTAATCTTTGCGGGTTGGCATGGCGCTTTACCCAAGGCAATTCGAGCAAAGCCTTGATTTCAGAGCCAAAAGCAATTTGCCCCTCATAAATGGTGTAATAAAGCGGTTTGATGCCAAATGGATCGCGTGATAAAAACAACTTGGGCGTATCTTGGTTGCGCAAATCTAAGATTGCAAATGCCCACATCCCAACCAAATGATTCACACAGGCATCGCCCCATTCTTCATAAGCGGCAAGAATAACAGTGCTATCGCCTGTCGAAGTAAATGTATAGCCTTTTTTGACAAGAACTTCACGTATTTCAAGATAGTTGTATATTTCACCGTTGTAGATCATCCAAATATTCTTGGCCTTATTCGACATGGGTTGATGTCCATTGGCAGAAATATCTAAGATCGAAAGTCTGCGATAGCCAAACGCTAAATTCCAGTCGCCCCCCTCATGGTTTGTAAGTGTTGGGAGGTTTAAAATACTTTCTGAATCTTCGCCACCAAATAATTTGATATTTTGGGTTTTGGTGTTGGCTAAGAGGTAGCCTTCATCATCGGGGCCGCGATGCCGAATGGCAGTTGTGGCTGCCCGAATTTGTGAGGACTGAATTTTGCTTGTAGCGTTGAAGATGCCGAAAATACCACACATAACTAGATAGTCGGGTTTATCATTAGATCTTGCACGTTAGTCTGATCGAATTACCATGCGAATGACTTCGAATGCTTCGGCGTAATGTACGCCGATTTGCATACCACGCACAACAGCCAATGCTCGCAAGGTCTCATCGCGCATATAGTGCCGAAATTGTTGTGAGCCATAGGCATTCATACAGTCTATTTTTTTCTGTAGATGTGGTTCTTGTAACTCGACAAACAGTTGATGCTCAAATGCTTTTGAGTTGAGTGGTAATTCATAACCCAAAATCGTTTTGTTTTTAAAGCCGCGAAAGGCTTCTTGTGAAACGACAGCATGGTCTTGGTGACGATCGTCGCTGGCTGGCACTAATACCAAATCAGGGTCAATCGTTTTATTTAAAACCACCATTTCTTCTAAAATATCTTGACGGTCTGTGGGGAAATAACGCACTCTAAAATTGCCGACATGAATATTGGCAGCGGAGATGCCAATTGCCATACCTGCTGCAATCACTTCACTGCGTAAAATGTCTTGTGGCAAACCTTTTGGCACCGATTGTTCACAGCCTGAAAAAACATGATAATGAACTTCGGTTTCATTTTCAATCAAGCGTGCGAGTAACCCACTGCAACCCATTTCGTCATCTGGGTGTGCCCCAAGAAATAATGCGCGTCGAATACCATGAAATATAAATTTATTCATCTAAAAACTGTCGTGTCGGTCCTATTTAATTGTGATTTTTATCGCTAGCATATTCTGGGATAATAAAAGGGCATTTATATTGAATGCGATTTTATTAAAATATGAGCATCAAACCCATTTCGTGTTTGCCCGATTTTACAATTAAATCTTACCGCGAACTTATTGCAGCGTTGGTACAATCTAATTATCAGTTTACATTAGTTCGAAATTTAGCCAATGACACGTTAAAACCAGATTTAATATCGTCAGCCCATCGGGTTATATATTTGCGACATGATATTGATTTTTATTTAAACGGTGTTGACCAGATTAGTCGGCTAGAAGCTGATTTAGGCGTTGTCGCCACTTATTATGTATTGTTAACAGAACAATACAACCCCTTGCATCCTACCAATATTAAAATAATTCGCGAAATGGTGTCACAGGGGCATGAGATTGGGTTGCATTATGATTTGACGCTTTATCCCACCGATTTATCGGCTGCCAATGAGCAATTGGCATGGGAGGCCGATACATTAAGCCGGATTACAAAACGACCTGTTACAACCATTGTCACCCATCAACCATTTCGCGGGCTTCCAGATCCATTTCGATCACAAGATCATTACGTGCATCCACATGACCCGCGCTATCAGGCCAATTTAACGTATATCAGCGATAGTGCACGCAGTTGGCGTGATGAGAATTTATTAAAATGTTTTACGGATTCGCCCCCCCAGCGGTTGCTTTTAAATACGCATCCAGAATTTTGGTTGGGGCACGATGTTCAAAATCGTTGGGTATATTCTGAGGAAGTTATGTATCCCAATATCACTGCAATTTCAGAAAAAAGTTTACGTGATCAGCAGGTTGTGTGGCAAAACCATATTGCAACGCAATTACATGATGCACGCGAGGTTAAATAAAATAATGTTAGAAATAGGTAAATTTGATTCAGATACCGATGCGTTGAAACAACGCATCAATACCCACGATAAATTTGGCACATATGACCTTAATGAATGGATATTTGAGCATATGATGCCAAAGGTCGGACAACAAGTGCTCGATTTAGGCTGTGGCACAGGCAAACAATCGATTCCATTGGCCCAGATTGTGGGTGAAAGTGGGCATGTCTTATCTGTAGATATTTGGCAAAAATCGTTAGATGGCTTAATGCAAACCGCCCAGCAAGTTGGGGTGAATCAACGCATTAATACAGTATGTTCTGACTTGGACGAATTAGATGCTAATGTTTATGGGCAAGAATTTGACCGTGTTTTAAGCTCTTATTCAATTTATTACATTAAAAAACCGCGGCATGTGTTTGAAACGATTTACAAACTTGTAAAAACTGGTGGTGTTTTCTTTTTTTGCGGCCCTTCAAGATTTAATAACCTTGAAATTAAACAATTTCACTATGGATTGCGCGGTGAACAAGTGCCGTCGCCGGATTGGTCTGATACTTTTATTGAAAATATTGGCTTGCCAACAACACAATCATTATTTAAAGAAGTTGCCGAATTTAGATTTGAAAATCCGTTAAGGTTTGATTCTGCTGAGGCTTTGTATCGTTACTGGAGTTCTTATAATTTGTATGATGCGCGGCTCGATAGCGCATTTAAGGTTGCTGCTGCTGATTATTTTAAGCGCAATGCCATTTTTACGACGATTAAACGGGTGATTGGCGTCAGGGCAATGAAATAAGTAGCGCAGATTCTGAGTTAATGAAAGGCTTTACCTATTTCACTATCTATCCCCAAAGGCTATGCTTTTGGGGATAGATAGTGAAATAGGCTTAACATCTTTTCAGAGTTTGTTCTAGGTTGCGATTTAGCCGCATTACTTTGTTCATAATTCTATATTGCATGTTAGGCATAACATGCAATATATTAAAATGTCGGCTAAAGCATTATGCCTAAAATATTTTTATTCTTAATACGCTTTGCAAGCATCTTTTTAGGATCTATAAGTTTGGTTATGCTGCAAGCGAAGGGATTAACCGCGTTTGAAATAGATTTCCCAACAAATACTTACTCCAAAATAAATTACAACACGATTAACCACCTCAGTCATGAACCACCCTTACATGGCACCATTTTCATTGACCCCGACATTATTATTAGCTCCGACCCCAACACCTTTTTGCGTATTACAAATGCTGGGCGCGGCGAGCGCGTAATGTATGACCGCCGCCCTGCTGCGTGGGTCACGCTCAACGCTTTTTTGTTTAATGCTTTTTATGATGATGGCTTACAAGTCGAAATACAGGTGAACCCTGAATTTGCCACAACAGAAGCTGCGTTTGCCGAAGCCCAAAAATATAGCAAGGTGATTGGGCATTTGCCAACGGGGTTGCGGCGTGATGTAAAAACGATGTGGATTCATCGAGGGATTAATCCGTTTGGCGGTGGCAATAATAATTTGCTCATTCATACCGGTCAAGCCGCCCAATATGAAAACGATGGTATTTTGGAGGAAACCTTTGTTCACGAGGCATCGCATACTTCGTTAGATGCGACTCACGCGCAAGCGATCAATTGGATCACCGCCCAAACCGCCGATAATGAGTTTATTTCGACCTATGCGCGAGATAATCCTACCCGTGAGGACATTGCCGAGAGTTTTTTGCCCTATTTGGCATTGCGTTATCGCAAGGATCGTATTAGCCAAAATTTAGCCAATGTGATTGCAAAAACGATCCCCCACCGTATCAGTTATTTTGATAGTCAAAATATCAACATGTATCCGATCAATCACACGGTGTATATTCCCGTTGCGCTCAGACGTGGCATAACTATGAATCAATGATATTGCTGCGAATCAGCTCATCGATAAAATTCCAATACCAAGCCAGCAATCTTTGCTTGCTCGCCCTCAGTTAACTCTGGGAAACACGGTAAACTAAGCACTGATTGGCACACTTGGTCAGTTACCGGATAAACTTTGGTATCGCTGGCAAATAGGGGTTGTTGTGGCAATGGAACAGGGTAATAGACCATAGATTGCACCCCCGATTTTGCCAAGTGGGCGGCTAATTCATCGCGGCGCTCTGGCACACAAATAGTGTATTGATGATACACATGATAAGCGCGTTCATCGACCCAAGGCGGCGTAACGACTGAGTTAGCAAATAAGGTGTTATAACGTTCAGCCACTGTTCGCCGCGCCGCTGTCCAATCAGCCAAATGCTGCAATTTAACCCCCAAAATATGAGCTTGCAGCGCATCTAAGCGCGAGTTGTAGCCGAGTATCTCGTGATAATACTTGCGGCTAGCGCCATGTTTGCGCAATAAATCGACTTTTTTCGCCAGCGCCGCATCTTTTGTAATAATTGCCCCGCCATCGCCATAGGCCCCCAGATTTTTGGTGGGGAAGAATGACAATGTGGCTGCATCGCCATAGCTGCCGACTGGTTGCCCCGCAAAACTCGCCCCAATCGCTTGCGCTGAGTCTTCAATGACCCGTAGCCCATATCGTTGTGCAATGTCGCAAATGGCGCTCATATTGGCCATTTGCCCGTATAAATGCACCGGCATGATGGCTTTTGTGTGCGGGGTAATGGCGGCTTCGATCTGGTTGGGGTCAATATTAAAGGTACGCGGGTCGATATCCACAAAAACAGGCTTAGCCCCAGCGTGCAAAATAGTATTTGCACTGGCGACAAAGGTGAATGGCGTTGTAATTACCTCGTCGCCGTTGCCAATATCTAGTGCCACTAAGGCCAATAATAAGGCATCGGTGCCAGAAGCCACACCAACGGCATGGGGTATGTTGCAATAGGCCGCCAATTGTTGTTCAAATTGCGCTACCCCTGCCCCTAGAATAAAATGCCCAGACTCAAGACATTGATGTATGGCTGCGTCTATTTCACCTTGAATATCATGGTATTGACGCACGAGATCGATAATGGGGATGGTCGTATTCATAAGAGGTTGAGAGTTGAGGGTTGAGAGTTGAAAGTTGAGAATAAACCGTAGTTTATTTTCAACTCTCAACCCTCAACTTGCTTAGGCGTGTTTGTAACAATTGTGGAATGCTTGCCTCTAATTCGGCGGGCATTTTACGATGATAGGGCAGCCCTGATGGAATTGCCTCTAGCCCAGTTAGCTTGCTGTTTTGTAAATGTCGCACAGCATTTGCCACCATATTAATTTCGGTTTGTTGCAATCGCAAACTCAGATCGATAAGGGTGTCGTCGGCATACTCTTTAATGATTTGGCGCTCAATAATATAACCGGCATCCACCCGCTTATCAATGACATGTGAAGTAACACCCAATGGCTGATTCTCGTAAATCGACCATTGCAGCGCATCTAGCCCGCGCATTTGGGGTAAGAGGCCGGGATGCAGATTGATGATGCCGATCGATACCGCGTCAATGATGGGTTGCTTTAAAATACGCGCCCCTGCCACCACTCCAATTTCACATTTGGCTGCTTGCAAAACTTGCACACTATCTTCGCTGTTATGTGCCAATACACGATATTCGATGCCCAAGGCGGCGCAAATATCACGCGGGTGCACCAAATCGCAATGGCGTGGTTTAACCCGCAAACTGGCGGGTGCAACGCTCAATTTCTCCCAAGGGCTTGCAATGACCAGTGTGGGTTTTAACCCTTCAATCGCCAATCGCAATAGAATATCTTGTGTTTTTTTGTGCGGAAAATCGTAGGCAAAAATAATCATTAAATAAGGATGAAGGATGAAGGATGAAGGATGAAGGATGAAGGATAAAGCGATTTTACAAATTCATCCTTTATCCTTCATCCTTCATCCTTTGATAAAGTAGTGTGCATCGTTCAAATTGGTGCTGATCTGGCTCTCTTGAGTGCGATAGACCAATTCGAGGCCGGGTCGTGCATCTTCGAGTCGATATCCTTTGCCCGCCAATACCCGTTCATAAATGCGTGTGTGTAAATTATCGAACCCTTCCGTAAAGTTGATGTCTTGCCCATCCATGCGTAAAACGCGATGAGGGCCTTGTTGTTGTTTTTCGGGCGAGTCTTTGCGGTCAATTGACAAATACCATTTCACACGCGCCCGTTCAAATTGCACCACACCTGCGGCTTTATTTGACTGCATCATGTGCAATTTCACATCCACAGGGTTGCCAAACAGCCAAACCATCATATCGAATAGATGAATACCGATATTGAGAACCACACCGCCTGACTTTTCGTTAAACCCTTTCCACGATACGTCATACCAAGGCCCACGCGGGGTGATATAGGTTAGCTCGGCCTCAACAAAATCATTGGAGTGGGCCAATGTGGTCTTGAGTGCAATAAGGCTGGGGTGCAAACGAAGTTGTAGCACGGTGTAAACCCGCCGCCCTGTTTTGGCTTCTAAATTTGCCAAATCATCTAGCCGTTGTTGGCTGATGGTGAGGGGTTTTTCGCAAATGGCATCGGCCCCCACATCAAACGCGAGCTGAATGTTGTTGTCATGCTCAAAATTGGGCGAGCAAATTCCTACGTAATCGATCGGTTGGTGATCAAGCAAATATTGCTTAAATTGTGCCTCATCGGTAAAAAATGCGGCATATGGAAAATAGCTGTCCATAATACCGACCGAATCACGCGGGTCATAAGCCGCCACCAAATGGTTGCCGGTATCTTGCACTGCTTTTAAATGGCGTTTTGCCACATACCCAGCAATACCTGTTAATGCAAAGTTTTTCATAATTGTGGTAGAGGGAAGAAGTGAGTAGTCAGTAGTCAGTAGTCAGATCGTTTCTGTTTAATGTAATATTTGACTTCTGCTGAGTTATCTGACTACTGACTACTGACTTCTATCTACTGTCCTCTGTAATGCGCCCCCGTCATGGCGATGCCTTCTTCCAAATCGACTTTGGCTTCAAATCCAATTAAATCTTTGGCTTTTTTGACCGACGGCACTCGCAACTCGACATCGACATAATCTTTATAAGTAAATTCGATCTTCGATTTTGAATTGAGCACCCGCACCACCGTATTAACCAAACCATAAATGGTGGTTACGGCGCGTTGGTTGCCGATGTTAAACGATTCGCCAACGGCTTTGGGGTGCGACATGGCGCACATAATGCCTTCGACCATATCATCGACATAACACCATGCCCGAATTTGTGTGCCATCGCCATTGACATACAGCGTTTCATTACGCACGGCGCGTTCAATAAATAGTGTCAGCGCCCCATTGCCCAATTGCCCCGGCCCATAGGTGTTGAATGGCCGCACCACTGTGGCCGGCAGCCCATATTGTTGATGATACGCAATCGCCAAATGTTCTTCGGCTAACTTTGACACTGCATAAGTCCAGCGGGCTTCACCGACCCGACCAATACTGGTGCGGTCGCCTTCAGCAGGCCGCCAAGCGTGCGTGCCAAATACTTCGCTGGTCGAGAAACACAGTACGCGCTCACAATTGTCTAGCTTCGATGCTGCTTCGAGTGCATTTACCGAGCCGACCATATTGACGCGCATCGTTTGCACTGGCATTTGCATCACAAAATCGACTCCAGCAATGGCAGCGCAATGCACAATCACCTGTGAGCCTTTCATCGAGCGGCTCATATGCTCATAATCCATCACATCCCCTTGAATAACCGTTAGATTGGGGTGATTTTTGAATGATTTATTTTTAAGTGCGTCGCGTAGCAAGCTATCGTAAACCACGACTTTATTTTTGTCTACCAATTTGCCAACCAGTGTCGAGCCGATAAACCCAGCCCCACCAGTGATAAAAATATTCTTACCTTCAATCATAATTAAATTTTTAATTTCCAACGCCAACGCAACTATAGTCGAAACCCGCTGCAATCAATGCCGAAGCATCATAGGCCTTGCGCCCATCGATAAGTAGCGGTGATGTCATGGCTGTTTTAAGTTTGTGAAAGTCGAGCGATAGATACGCTGTATGTTTTACCATTAATACTGCTGCATCGCAACCCGTTGCTGCCGCGTAGACATCACCCCGATATTGTGCCACAAACGGATCATGAATGATGACAGTTGCGCCCGATGCTTGTAAATGGGCGACTAACTTTTCGCTGGGGGTGTCACGGGTATCATCGCTATTTTCTAAATAGCTATAGCCCAGCACTAACACCCGCGCTTCGGCAATGGTTTTACCTTGGGCGGTTAGCCGCGCAGCCACCATGTCAAACATGTGTTGTGGCATAAACTCATTTACCGCCCGCGCTGCTGGAATCAACTTGGGAAATTGAGAATTTAAAATGGAAAATGGAGAATTGATTTCTTCTCCCCCTAATTTTTCATTTTCATTTTTAAATTTTAAATTTAAACCAGCCGCCAACAGCCAAGGGTCTTTGGGGATGCAATGCCCGCCAACGCCCGCGCCTGCCAATAACATATTGCGCCCCGGGCTTTTGTTGACCAATTGCCGCACTTTCCATACATCGCCGCCCACCGTCTCACATATCAACGCCACTTCGTTGGCGAAGGCAATTTGCACATCGCGATAGGCGTTTTCGGTGGTTTTTACCAATTCGGCGGTCAAAATATCGGTTGCATCCAGATCGGCATTTGGGATGATATGCCGATAAAGGGCTACCATTGCTTGCGCAATTTCGGGGGTGCAGCCGCCACAGGCACGGCTCAGATTGCGCAAATTTTGCAGCAACAACCCCGGCATCACCCGTTCTGGGCACATACCCAAATAAATTTTAGATTGAACATCCGATTCTTGCCCCTTGTCACTTGCCACCTGCCACTTGCCACTTGCTTCTAAAATTGGCTTCACCACCTGCAAGGTTGTGCCCGGTGCAACGGTCGATTCAATAATGATAAGCGTTTCGGGCTGAATAACTTGGCTTAGGCTCCGTGAGGCGGCCCGCAGGGCATGATATTGTGGCACATGGTTGTCATCGACTGGCGTTTCCACATTTACCGTGATGATATGGGCTTCGTGCAAATCGGCATAATCGGTGGTGGCACGTAGCCGCCCACTGCCAATTACTTCGGCCAACAATTCAGCTAGTCCGGGTTCATTGCCCTCAATTGGGCTGATGCCAGCATTAATTTGGGCCACGCGCTCGGCTTTTAGGTCAATGCCAATGACGCTAAAACCAACGCGGGCAAATTCGCAGGCAACCGGTAAGCCAACATAACCCAAACCAACCACCCCGATCACGGTATTGGCTGGGGTGGGGGAGAATATAGATTTAAATGACATCATATTAGCGCCTAATGCGCTCAAAGCGCATTAGGCGCTAAATTGTATAACTTGTTGGGTCATGCTCGATTGAATGACCGCTTGTGCTAACATCACCGCTTTTAGGCCATCTTCGCCCGTCACTGCCACTGGCCCGCCCTCGACAGCGCGTAAAAATGCTTCAAGCTCGGCGCGTAGTGGTTCACGTTTGTTTACCACGTGGCGAATCATACGCCCTTCGCTCATACCGCGTAACTGGCGCAGGGCATCCCATTCACCCGCTGTCGTGCCATTTTCATAAAAATATAGGTCTTGGGTGATGTAATCGACATGAAACATCCCGCGTTCGCCGGTTACGCGCATTTCGCGCACTTTAGTTGGGGTAAGCCAATTGACCGAAAGTGTGCCAACCGCGCCGTTGCTCATGCGAAATAACGCCGTCAGCAAATCTTCGTGGGTGCTGTGAATTTGGCGTTGGGTTTCGGCAAACACCCGCATATATTCGGCATCGGTGACATAGCGCATTAAATCGAGATCATGCACCGCTAAATCGATCACGACACCAACATCACGCACGCGAGCCGGAAACGGGCTTTGGCGACGTGCATCGACTTGAAAAATGCGCCCAAGTTCACCCTGCAATAGCCGTTGTTTTAGCTCTATCACAGCGGGGTTAAAACGCTCGACATGGCCCACCGTCAGCACCACCCCACAATCGGCGCACACCTGTATGATTTGGCGGGCCTCGGCGACATTAAAGGCGATGGGTTTTTCGATGAGCAAATGAATACCGCGTTGCGCGATTTCGAGCGCCACTTCTAAATGGTCGCCGGTTGGCACTGCTACGCTTACCGCTTGGGGGCGCTGTTCATCGAGCATTTGGCGGTAATCGGTATAACTTTTGCCGCCATAGCGCTGCGCCGTTTGGTTGGCGTTACCGGCAAATATATCGGCTACCCCAACCAACTCAACATTGGGTATTTCAGAGTAAACCCGCGCATGGTTACGGCCCATTACGCCTGCGCCAATCACCCCAATTTTTACGCTCATAATTGGTTGACCTCATGCACAATTTCTTCGAGGTCACTGGGTGACAGGGCCGGGTGCACTGGCAATGAGAATACCTCTTTTGCCAATTGTTCAGTGATGGGTAATGTGACATCGCCAAAACCCATTTCACGAATATGTTTTTGCTGATGGGCTGGCACTGGGTAAAACACGCCCGTGCCGATGCCCACTGCCGTTAATTTTGCTACAGCCGCGTCGCGGTCAAGTCCATTTTGCACCCGCACCGTATATTGATGCCAAGCATGTGAAAATTTAGAATTTAGAATTGAAAATGAAGAATTGGATTGCTCACCCTCTAATTTTTCATTTTCAATTTTTTTTAAATTTCCTCCCGAAGGAAGAACGAGGCGCGGGTTGTTAATATTCGCATTCATAAATTCGGCATTAGCCTTGCGTTGCTGGGTAATGGCCTCTAGCCGCGACAACTGCGCCAAGCCAATGGCCGCGTGTAAATCGCTCATGCGAAAATTGAAGCCAAGCATGTCATGATAATAGCGTTTTTCCATGCCATGTGCACGAATGAGTCGGCAACGTTTGGCGATGGCATCGTCATTGGTGGTGATCATGCCACCCTCAGCACTCATGACGTTTTTGGTGGCATATAAGCTAAAACAGCCCGTGCCAAAGCTGCCAGCGGGTTTGTCGTCATAGCTCGCGCCAATCGCTTGCGCCGCATCCTCAATCACCGCCAAGCCATATTTTTGCGCAATCGCCATAATACGCTGCATGTCGGCGGGGTGACCATATAAATGCACTGGCATAATGGCTTTGGTGCGTGGGGTGATGAGTACCTCGATGGTGTCAGGGTCGATATTGAAGGTGATTGGGTCGATATCGGCAAACACCGGGCGTGCCCCACAATAAATGATGCTGTTGACCGAGGCAATAAAGGTAAACGCCACCGTAATCACTTCATCGCCGGGGCCGATGCCGTGCGCCAACAAAGCCGTATGCAACGCCGCTGTGCCATTTGAAATGGCGATAGCGTGTTTGGTTTGGCAAGCCTCGGCCCAGCGCTGCTCAAGTTCGGCCACACGCGGCCCTTGCACCAACATACCCGAATCGAGCACTTGCATGACTAAGCGCTTTTCTTCGTCACCAATTTGGGGTTTTGAGATGGGAATCATAAATAGTTGTTAATGGTTAATGGTTAATGGTTATTAAACTCATCATTAACCATTAACCATTAACCATTAACCATTGTTTTGTCGCATTTTGCGCAATACATGTTGTCGTCGAGGCGTTCGCCACAGGCGCAGACGTAGCCGATCAACCGCGCGGGGTTGCCGACTACCAGTCCATGCGCTGGCACATCACGGGTGACTACGCTGCCAGAGCCAATCATGGCCCATTCGCCAATCGTGACGCCACATACAATAGTCGAATTCGCGCCCAAAGCTGCCCCTTTTTTAATGAGCGTGGGGGTCACCACCCAGTCGGTCGCCGATTTTAGGCTGCCATCGGGGTTGACAGCTCGTGGGCGCATGTCGTTCGTAAAGCACACATGCGGGCCGACGAATACGCCATCTTCAATCGTCACCCCATCAAACACCGAGACATAATTTTGAATTTTGACATTGTTGCCGATTTTGACGTGGGCATCGATATAAACGCCTTTGCCGATATTGCAGTTTTGGCCGAGTTCGGCTTGGTCGCGGATTTGCACATGTTGCCAAATGCGGGTGCCGTCGCCCAGCTTGGCTGCCGATGACACATCGGCGGTGGGGTGGATGGTGATTGCCATATGCGGTTGTTTAGGGCGGCGATTATAATCATTCGCCGTCATGCAACACACACGATTATTCATCCCCGGCCCGGTCGAGGTGCGGCCCAGCATTTTGGCGGCGCAAAATCAGCCCATGATCGGGCATCGCGGCAAGGCCTTCGAGGCCTTGTTTGCCGATATTCAGCGCAAATTGCGCCAAGTGTTTTACACCCAAGGCCGTGTATTTATCAGCGCGTCATCTGGCACAGGGCTGTGGGAGGCGGCGGTGCGTAATTGCGTGGGCGACGGTCCCGACCATGCTGTTTTGGCGACGGTGTGTGGCGCGTTTAGCGAGCGATGGGCCGATGTGTGTGAGCGCAATGGCAAGAACACAACGTGGTTGTGTATAACAGAGGGCCAGCCCATCAGACCTGACTTGTTGCGCGTTGTTTTAAATGATCGAGCACAAAAGAAGCAAGCACTCTACGACGCGGTGACGCTGGTGCATAACGAGACCAGCGTTGGCCTGACCAACCCGTTGGCTGAATTGGTGGCGGTGATCAAAGAAGTTAGCCCCAGCACCTTAATTTTGGTCGATGCCGTCAGTTCGTTGGGTGGGGTAAAAATTGATTTTGATGGCTTGGGGCTAGATGTGCTGCTGACCTCATCGCAAAAATGCTTCGGCTTGCCGCCCGGCCTTGCCTTTGCCGCCGTCAGTGATCGGGCGCTCGAACGCGCCAAGCGCATCAAACATCGCGGCTATTATTTTGATTTTATTGAATTGGAAGCGCTGTTAAAAAAGAACAATACGCCTGCCACGCCTGCTATTTCGCTCATGTTTGCGCTCGACCAGCAACTAGATGACATGTTGACCGAGGGATTGGAAAATCGTTTTGCCCGTCATGCACATTTGGCTCAAATTACCCGCGATTGGGCCGAAGAAATGGGGTTTGGGTTGTTTGCCGAAGCTGCTTATCGTTCTGATACCGTCACCTGCGTGGCAAATACGCGCCAGATTGATGTAGGTGCGATGAATGCGTTTTTAGCTGAGCGTGGCTATGAGATTTCAGATGGTTACGGCAAGCTCAAGGGCCGCACGTTTCGTATTGCGCATATGGCTGACACCAGCGAGGCTGACTTGCGCGGGCTGTTAGCGGCGATGAACGAATTTTTGAGTATGGGCTAAGATGTCAGGGGGCTGGTGTTTTATATTACGGCGGCGATTGTAACAACATGCCCATGCGCACCCGTACGGTTGCGACCATAACATCGTTATTGCTGGCGCGGGCAATTTCTTCGCATTTTTGCAAATCTTCGAGGGCTTTGCGCCGATCACGCAAATATTCATGCACGGTCGCGCGTTGATAATAGGCTTCGGCCATGGTTGGCGCAATTTCAATCAGTTTGTTAGCATCGTCGAGTGCCCGATCAAGCAAGGTCATGCGAATATAGATTTGGGTGCGTTCGTATAAAAATTGCTGTGGCGTGACTTGGGCCTTGGCTTGGGTGAACGCGGCTTCGGCTTGACTGACATTGCCGCCCGATGTGTCGAGTGCGCCCTGCCAAATGAGCAGCAGCGGGTTGGTGGGTGATAGCGCCAGCCCGGCTTGAATAACGGCATTGGCTTCCTCGGGTTGTGCATCACGCACATGTCGTTCTGCCGCAGCCACCGCCCGCCCAATCGGGTCATCGGGGAACAAGGTATCGCGGAAAACATAGCCTAATCCTGCCAAAACCACCAACACTGCCGCAATCGTGCCCAATTGTTTGAGTGTGCGCTGGCGTTGGGCCGCCACAACTTGGTCGAGCGACCACCAGCCGCGCCGATGTTCTGGCGCTTCGGGCTGATATTCGCGCCGAAACGCGCTATAGGCCTGTTGCCCCCCAAAGGCCTTGATGATTTTGGCCGCTTGTTTAATGCTGCGTTGTTCTAGCGAATTTAAGCGCTCGGTTTCAGGCCGCACATCGGTTCCAGCCTCGGACAATCTTGTGATGAGGTCATTGGCTTGTTCCAATTCGCTTAACACTTGCCTGACATTGTCGGGCGAGATGGATGACAGCCCGATTTCGCCCGACGCAATAAAACGCCGCATTTCATCGGCTATATTGAGTGGAGCAGAGCCTTGCTGTAATTTTCCCATAAGATGCAATAACAAAAACCTGTTGAGGGTATTCTCAACAGGTTTTTGTCATTATACGCGAGCCGAGGCAGTGCGTCTAGGTTGTATAAAACGTTGCAATTTGTCTCTCACGAAGCCCACAAATCACACAACGAGTTTATAAAAATACCTTCTTTGTGTGCTTCGTGTGCTTTGTAAGTGGTTTTTGTATTGACGAAAACGTTTATGAGGCATCTACGGGTTTAACCGAAACGGCATCGACCACGTTTGGATCATCGGCACTGGCTGGCGGGGGCGGGGCTGCGGCGGGTTCATCGGCGGGTGCGCTGGCCTCGTGCGCATCTTTGCGCTCGGCTTTTTTGGCTAGCTCGTCATTCATGCGTTTTAACACTTCGGTAATGCCGATCTGCACTTCGTTGACGATTTGAGGGCCACGCGCGGTTTGCCACGCATCTTTGGCGGCTTCGCGGGCCTTGCGCAACATCTCGTCATTTTTGATCGAATCTGCGGCATTATTAATGCCTTTGGCAAATTGTTCCATGCCCGATCGAAATTCATTTTCTACATAATGGCGTTCTTCTGCGCCCCATACTGATTTAAGTAGTTTGCCTAAATTTTCGCCCAAGCGACCGAGTTCACTGGCAATGCCGCTGCCATTGGTTTGATGATTTGTATCTGACATTATTTTCTCCCTTTCTAGCAAACACTATTTCTATTGTTGTCTTATTTGCTTTATTATTGATACGCATAGCTTAGGAAAAAGTTGTTTGATTTGCGTTAGATAGGGAAGCCGATATTGATATCGGCAAAAAACGATTTCAGACGGTTAACCACCTTGATAATGTCACAATCGCAAATATGAACAAGTTTTCGCCGATTTCACGATATGTATCCCATGCCGTAGGTATGGGATACATATCGTGAAATCGGCTTATGTCTTTCTTAATCTGACATTGTCAAGCTACTATCTTTGATGAAAACTGCACTTGGGTGAATAACTCAGGGATATGCGAATCCCAAACTCCATGCGGACTCCAAGCCCAGCCGCCGGAATCTTGGGCGGGTGGGGCAGCTTTATATTGGTTGAAGCGCGAAAAGTCCATGCGCCAGATATCGCCCTCTTTGGGTGGCAGCGATCGACCATCGGGCGCGGCCAGCGCCTCGAACCCACGCCACGGCAAGGCTAACGCCACTGTCCAACCGCGGTCGCGGTCGCTGTTGTCATTGAGTGTGCCATCGATGGCAACGGCACTGCGTAGACCGGGGAAATCCCAATTCCAAAAGCCAATGCGTGGGCCGCGTGGGTGTGCCCCAAAGCCGACACCGTTAAAAGGCCGCGCACCGGCCACACTACGGGCAAATTCGGGGCGGTGGCTATAACCGGCGCGTTCATAGGCCTCCTCCCACACAAAAAACACCTCGTAAATGGTGCCAAAGGCATTGATCTCAAATTCGTAATAGGCATCGGCCCCAGCGATAAACAACTCAACGTCGTTATCTTCATAAATGAGCGCATCACGCTCTGTCAGCCGCGCCTCTACCCAAGGTTCTTCGATCCAATAGCCGACATATAAATTGTCATCGTCCCACAATACCGCCGCACGGGTGTCGTGAATGGCGCGTGCCCCGCTGACGAGGTCGGCGAAACGAGGTGAGCGGGGGGCAGCCTGCCAACACGCCTCATCTAGCTTGCCATCAATGATAGGGGGCGATGCAACCCGATAGGCGGTGTATTGGGCAATCGCTGTTTGGGGCCAAGGGAAGGGCCAAGCAGGGGTCATAATTTTAGATTAAATTAACCCACTGTGTTTGCCAGCGGCATGACGCGCATATTCTAATTGCCCCAAATGAAACGCCTCGTGAAAGAGCAGATAAAAGGCGATGCGGGTGCTTAATGTGGTTTTAGAGCCATCGCGGCGGGTGACTTCTTGGGCATAAAGCTCGGGTGTGGCGGCCGATAGTTGCGCATAGAACTGCGGGGCTTGTTCATCCCATAGGTTTATCAGCGTGTTTAGGTCGGTTACATCGTCGGCAGGTGCGGCAATGGCTTGGCTGCCAGCGCCATAGCGGGCTTGCATGGCGGCACTTTGGCTGCGTGTGCCACCCAACATGCCAATGATTTCATCGCGGCTGACGATCAGATGCCCTAGCACCCAATTGGCGCTATTGCCGCCGACCGGCGCAATACATGATTCAGCATGGGTGATGTCATCGAGGTGCATATGCACCAAGCGCGTTTGTAGTTGGGCTTGGGCTTGAAGTTGTTCGTTGGTTAAGGTAAGCATGATATTGTGATTATGCCATTCTAAAA
Organism: Thermoflexus hugenholtzii JAD2; assembly: GCA_945877855.1. Lineage (GTDB taxonomy): Bacteria > Chloroflexota > Anaerolineae > J036 > Brachytrichaceae > AQU-03. The sequence continues at coordinate 35,842 of CAMDWA010000020.1, forward strand.
TACCCGTTTCATTGCCAAGGCCCAGTCGGTAAAGCCAAATGAGCGATAAAGCGCCTGCGCTTCGACATTATTGAAGCCGGTAAATAGGCATAGACCACTTGCTCCCAACTCATGGGCTAGGCGCTCGGCATGTTGCATCAGCGCTTTGGCAATGCCACGCCTGCGATAGGCCACCTCGACAAACAGGTCGTTAATGCTGGCAAAGGGTTGTGGCTGTGCGATCATGCTGGTAAAACTGAGACACAAAAAACCAACGATTGCGCCATCCCATTCGGCCAAAATGGCCCGCTCGTGCGGGGCGTTGTGCATCAGCTCGGCCTGTTGTTGGGGGCTGCGTGGTGGGTTGTCGAATAATTGCATCAGGCGTGCCAATTCGGCGGCATCGGCTGAGGTGGCAAGACGAGTGTATACCATTTTTTTGATTATAAGAGTGTTTAATTTGTGGTAGAATTTGCCCCCGCAAAACAATACCCTGTGCGTTAGGTTGCAGGGCAGAATGAGGTTAATTTAGATGGCAAAGTGTGTTATTACAGGTAAGCATAAGAGTTTGGGGCAAACCCGCTCACACGCGTTGAATGCAACAAAGCGTTCGTGGAAGCCCAATCTGCAGCGCCGCCGCATGATTATTGATGGCAAAATGCAGACAGTGTATATTTCAACCAAGGCTTTGAAGGCCATGGCTAAGTAAATAGCGCTGATCGAAAATGATTAACTTAGCCGCCCGTTTTTTGGCTTAATTGGCAAAAACGGGCGGTTTTGTTTTTTCGAAAACGAGTACAATCGTCATCGTGTCGAGCAACTCTAAACCACTCTTTGAAAACAACAGTTCATTGTCGCGCCGCAGCATTGGGGCCATCTTTGTTTTTTTTCCTACCGTATTAACGGCTTGGCTGGGCGGCTGGTGGTTTACGGCCCTCATTTTTATTGTAACGTTATTGGCTGCGCGTGAAATGGTGGTGCTGATGCAGGCCAGCGGCTTTATGCTGCGGGCAGAAACGGCCATTTTGGCCTTTGCGGTTGGGTTTGCTTTGGCACGTTTTCCAAATCAAGCTTGGTCGGGCTTGGCGGTGTCGGTTTTGCTGTTGGGCACGGTGGCGTGGCAAATGCGGCATCGCGGTGAGCACCCCATTGCCGATTGGGGCGTGGCTGTGGTTGGCGGGTTATACATTGGTTGGTGTGGCGGCAATTTGGCAGCGGTGCGTGAATTGAGTGATGGCTGGTGGTGGTTGGTCTTGACCATCGGCACGACTTGGGTGGCTGATAGCGGCGCTTATTTTGTCGGCAAATCGATTGGCAAACATAAATTATCGCCAAAGCTCAGCCCCAAAAAAACATGGGAAGGCTATTTAGGGGGCGTTGCGGCTGGGCTGTTATTTGGCGTGTTCATTGGCTTCATCTCGCCAATAGGCGTTTTTCACGCTGTCATCGTGGCGGGGCTGGTGGCGGCACTTGGCACTTTGGGCGATTTAGCCGAATCGATGTTTAAACGTCAAGCCAATGCCAAAGACTCTGGCACCCTCATTCCCGGACAAGGCGGCGCGTTTGATCGTATCGATTCGTTGATGTGGGCTGGGGTGATTGTCTTTCATTATGCGACACTGGTGCGCTAATGTCGCACATCGCTGTTTGCGTAGAGCAACCGTTGAAAAAATGTCAGGCTTGCGTTAGATTGTGCAATGTAAGCAACTTTGTCTCTCGTATAATTCATTAGAATGTCTGTCGCCGAATCATCAACGATTGCCCAAAATGCTGTTGTGCGCCGCCGCAAGGTTGGGGTAAAAGCCGTTGGTTTTGGGCTTTTTCTAATATCGATGTTGGGCATGATCGGCTTTTCGGGCTATCTGGGTGTTTGGGTGGGGATTAATGAGCGGCAGGCGGTGGAAGAAGCCGCCCAGATCAAAAACCGCGATTCGTATGCTTTAACCCGTTTTGAGCGTGGGTTAACCGCATATTCAAATGGTAATTTGGTGGCGGCCCAGTCTAATTTTGAAGAAGTGCTCAAATTTCAGCCAACCAATCGTAGCGCTCAAGAGCTATTGGCAACCGCGCAGGCCATTCAAACCCGGGTTGCCTTGCCGCCGCCGACCATTGTGCCAACCTTGCCGCCCGATCGCGCCAAGGGGGTAGAGGTGTTGCAGGGCTTGGTGGTGCGTAAAGAATGGGACACGGTGGTGATTGTTGGCGAGCAGTTGCGGGCGGCAGCCGCGTCGTTGAGCACGGCTGAAAAAGCAACCGTAGAAGATGCCCTATTTAAGGCATACACCACCCGCGGGATGCAACGGATTAATAAAGGAGAATTGGAGGCCGGTTTGTTTGACTTGGATTTGGCCGCCGCCATTCGCCCTTTAGAGCAAGGGTTAGATATTGAGCGACAGGTGGCGAGTCTGTATCAATCGGCATTGTATGTGTATGGGGCCGATTGGGAAAAGTCGGTTGAGCGTTTTCGGCAGGTGTATATGTTGGCCCCGCGTTACCGCGATGTGGCGCAACGCTTGAATGAATCGTATAAACGGGCGGGTGATGCGATGGCCGAGGCGCAAGATTGGTGTGCCGCCGAGAAACGCTATGCCGCGTCTTTGCAGCTTTTTAAAAATGCCGATGTTGAACAGAAACAGTTAAATGCGCAACAGGCTTGCCCCAATGGCGTGGTTGTCACCGGTATTCCAGCGGCAGCGGGCACACCGGTGGCCGGTGGCGTAGCGATTGGCGGCAACATTTTTTATAGCGTGGGTGGGGTGTGGTATCGCACCGATGGCGCATCGACTGTGCGGGCGGCCAACCCATTTAGCACGGCCGGGGCGTGGGCGACATTGTCGCCCGACCGTCGTCGGGTGGCCTATGTGCAAGGCGGCATGATTTACATCATGCCGAGCGCGGGTGGCAACCCAACTTCGCTCATTCAAGGCACCTACCCATCGTGGGGGCCAACTGGGCAAATTGTGTTTCAGGGTTGTTTTAATGGGCAATGTGGCCTGCACGTCATCAACCCCGATAACCCGGGGCAGGTGTTGCGTTTGAGCAACTCATCTGCCGATATTGCGCCGCGTTGGTCGCCCTTTGGGGGCGAAATCACCTATATGTCGAATCATGATGGCACGTGGGAAATTTATTCGGTGACGATGGGTGGGCAATTTCGCAAGCTGACTGGTTTTGGGGCCAGCGCTGGCTTGCCGGTGTGGGCACCCGATGGTGGGCGCATTGCGTTTGTCAGCAATAAAGATGGGGCGTGGGCCTTGTATGTGATGTATAACGACGGCAGTAATGTCCGTAAATTGGTTGACCTCGGCACTGCCGCTGCGCCCAATTGGCAAACTGACCGTTTGGGGTGGGTCCCTTAGAGAAAGGATGAAGGATGAAGGATGAAGGATGAAATGAAACTAGCTTTCATCTTTCATCCTTTATTCTTCATCTTTTAATTTTTACGATGATTTGTGATTACGAAGGTTCAGACTATAAGGCGCGGTTTTGGCAAAATGCTGACCGTGCTTATGAAGACGCGGTTGAGCGGGTGGCGATCGCCAAATTTTTGCCGCCGACCGGCAAGCGCATTATCGAGATTGGCGCAGGTTTTGGGCGTTTGGGCGAGATGTATCGCGGTTACGATGAAATTATTTTGCTCGATTATTCACGCTCGTTGCTCGATCAAGCGCGTGAGATGTGGGGCCACGACCCGCGTTTTAAATTTGTGGCCGCCAGTGTGTATGAATTGCCGTTTGTGCCGGGCGTGATCAACACCGCCCTGATGATTCGCGTGATGCATCATATGGCCGATGTGCCAGCCGCGCTACACCAAATTCGCCAAATGATGGCAGCCAACGGCACGTTTATCCTCGAATTTGCCAACAAGCGTAACTTGAAGGCGATGGCGCGTTATGCCTTGGGCAAACAGGCTTGGAGTCCGTATACGCCGGAGCCGGTTGAGTTTGTTAAGCTGAATTATGATTTTCACCCACAATGGATGGGCGAGCAGCTTAAACAGGCCGGTTTTGTGACGCAGCAATGTATTCCGGTGTCGTATTTGCGGGCTGGGGTGCTGAAGCGCACCTTGCCGCTGAACATGATGGTGGGGGTAGACAAGACCTTGCAAGGCTTTGCGCCTTTGCTTGCGCCCAGCGTGTTTAGCCGCAATCAAATTCCGGGCGGCCCCGATGCCTCAGCCCTGACCGGCGAGGCCATTTTTTGCAGTCCCAAATCGGGCGCGCCCCTGCGCCGCGATGGCGACATGCTCATCTGTGATGCTGACGGCACACGCTGGCGCGTTGATGGCAATTTTTACGACTTTAAAGAGGCGGGGTAGGGGATGGGGATTAGGGATTAGGGATTGAGGATTAGGGATTGGGGATTAAGGATTGGACGTTGGGTGTTTTCATGAATCACGAGTCATGAGTCACAAATTAGGATTCGTGACTCATGACTCGTGACCTATAACTTGCAGCACACAAAATCCCTAATCCTCAATCCCTAATCCTTATTCCCTTCCTGCCCCAAACGACGGCCTAAAAATCTCTGACACGGGCGGATGCAGGTGGGCACGCTCGGGGTAGGAGGCGATGAGTTTATTGAATTGCTGTTGGGCGCGGGCGTGGTAGGCCGGCAGGTCGATGCCGGGCACAGCGCCATCGCGCACCACCACCCGTCCATTCACAATGACGGTGCGGATGTCGCGGCCTGTGCCGTTGAGCAGCATGGTTTGAATGGGGTCGTGCACTTGCCCGATGCGCGGATTGCTCAGGTCGAAGATGACGATATCGGCCAAGGCGCCGGGCGCAAGCCTGCCGATGTCGTCTCGCCCAAGCGCCTTGGCCCCGCCGAGGGTGGCGGCGGTGTAATAATCGGCGGCGCTGGTCTCCATATTGCCGTCGGCCACCCGCGCCAACATCACGCCGGTGTGCATGTTCAAGATCATATCGGGC
>CAMDWA010000021.1 GCA_945877855.1 Thermoflexus hugenholtzii JAD2
AGAGGGGTTTGCCGTGCTGGTGCATGATGCCTTGATGTGGGGCAGCCGCAAATTCGCCTTTGCCAGCATCCCTAAATATATACGCGATCACTCCGAAGCAGCCAAATCGTCATGGCAACCGACCGACGATACGCCCTACGAAATTGCCGAATATAACGCCGCCGCCGCACATCACGAGCATTTGGTTGCCAAATATGCCAATGTGTTGGGCAGCAATTTGGCGGGCATGGTGTGCCACGAAGACCGCGTCGCGCTCAATTATCTGCGGTCACGCGCTGATATTGATAACACACGAGTGGGCTGTATTGGGCTATCGGGCGGCGGCAACCGCGCCGCCATGCTCAATGCTACCCACAATGGCATCGCCGCCGCCGTCATCGTTGGCCTCATGAGCACTTATGCCGCCTTGCTCGATCACAATATGAGTCATACATGGATGTTGTTCCCCAACGACTGGTCCCGTTATGGCGATTGGCCCGACCTCGCGGCCTGCCGTGCGCCATCACCGCTGTTGGTGCAATATGACGAAGAAGACGAGCTTTTTACCCCGCAAGGCATGCGTGATGCGCATATACGGCTGCGCAATTTATTCGCCAGCACCGGCCAGCCCGATTCCTACGACGGCCAGTTTTACCCCGGCCCACATAAATTTGATCTCATTATGCAGCGGGCAGCATTTGATTGGCTAAAACAAAAACTGTCGAGCGATAAGTCACATTTTTTGCGCTAAAATCCAGCCTCGTGTTTAGCTACCCCATTCAAATACGTTTCCGCGACATGGATGCCTTTAACCATGTTAACAATGCCGTTTATCACAGCTATCTCGAAGAGGGGCGTATCCAATTTATGCGCGATCTTGGCATTCAACGCCAACCCGGCAGCGGGCTTGGCTGGATCTTGGTGCGCACCGAAATTGATTTTCGTGGTCAAGCCCGTTATGGCGACGAGCTGATCATCACAGTCCGCCTTGGGCGCGTGGGCAATCGCTCATTCGAACTACATCACCGTATTTTGCGCCCCGCCGATCAAGCGCTTATTGTCGAGGCAAAATCGGTGCAGGCCTGTATGGATTATGATGCCAATAAATCCGTCTCAATACCCGATTCTTGGCGAGCCAAAATGCAAGGTGGTTAAGGATTGAGAGTCGAGAGTTGAGGAAACAACTCTCAACTCTGAACCCTCAACCCTCAACTCTCAACTACTATTCATGTCAAACCAACAACTTGAACAACAAATGACCTCGGGCGTTTATCTAAAGCGCGATCTGATGCTGGTGCAAGGGAAAGATGCATTAGTATGGGACAACAACGGCAACGAATTTATTGATTGCGTCGGCGGTCAAGGCGTTAGCACCCTAGGCCATAGCAATGAGGTCGTGGCCCGTGCCATTGCCGATCAAGCCGCCACGCTCATCACCTGCACCGAAATTTTTTATAATGATAAACGCGCACAGTTGTTAAAAACGTTGTCAGAAATTGTGCCATCCCACTTTAAACGCTTTTATTTATGCAATTCTGGGGCTGAAGCCATCGAAGCCGCCCTCAAATTTGCCATTTTAAGCACAGGCCGCCACAATGTCATCGCCACCGTGCGTGGTTTTCATGGACGCACCATGGGCGCACTTTCGGCCACGTTTGAGCCAAAATACCGCGAGCCATTTCAGCCATTGCTACCGGGCTTTAGCCATGTGCCTTTTAACAATATCGAAGCCCTCGACAAGGCTATCAATGAGCAAACCGCCGCCGTCATTATCGAACCTGTTCAAGGTGAGGGCGGGGTTAACCCAGCCAACAATGAATATTTGCTCGAAGCGCGACGTATCACCCAAGCGCGGGGGGCAATGTTGATTGTGGACGAAGTGCAAACTGGCTTTTGCCGCACCGGCAAATGGTTTGGCATCGATCATTCAGGTGTGCAGCCCGATTTAATGGCAATGGGCAAGGCCATTGGCGGCGGCGTGCCAATGGGTGGGGTCGCCATTGCCGATACGGTTAAAAATATCACCCCAGCCACGCATGGCAGCACCTTTGGCGGCAGTCCACTGGCCTGCGCCGCCGCTATCGCCTCCATTCACGAGATGCAACGCCTAGAATTGGCGCAACAAGCCCACGACAAAGGTGTTTATTTCCGTGAACGCCTCGAGGAAATCAACGCGCCACTCATTCGTGAAGTGCGCGGTCAAGGCTTGCTGATTGGCGTTGAGCTAAAAACCAAAGTCGCGCCCTATCTCAAAGCATTGCAGGCCGAAGGGGTACTGGCCTTGCCAGCCGGGCTCAATGTCTTGCGATTCTTGCCACCTGCCGTCATCACCTACGCCCAAATCGACCGCGTGGTTGAGGCCACGGCAAAAGTATTGGGTGGTTGATTAGTTGATTAAATATTCAGTCACCAATCAACTATTCAACCATTCAACCATTCAACTAACAAACCATTCAACCCCTATGTCTTCAGAATTCAACCTCAAAATCACCCAACTCAACGCACTGATGGACAGCAAATCGCTGGATGCGATTGTGCTACAGCGCATCAGCAGCTTTGCGTGGGCGACCGGCGGCGCACATGGCTATGTTGGCATCGCAACCACCAATGGCCCGGTACAACTGGTCATCAAACGCAACGGCGAGCGCTATTTTGTCACCAATAATATCGAAGCACCTCGGCTGATTGACGAAGACAAGATGTTAGAACGTGGCTGGCAACCGATGCAAACCCATTGGCACGATGGCGGCAAAGGGGCAGCCGACTTGGTGCATGGGTTGCGCGTCGGTAGTGATGGCGTGTGGGCTGGCGCAAGTGACATCAGCGCCGATATCGGCCTGCTGCGTATGTCGCTCACTCCCCCCGAAGTCGCGCGTTTTCGTGAATTAGGTCAATTGTGCGCCAGCGCCATCCGTGATGCAGCCTTTGCTGTGCGGCCCGGCCAAAGCGAAATGCACATTGCAGGGTTATTGGCCTACGAATGTCAACGACGCGGGGTGCAAGCCTTTGTCAACCTCATCGCTACCGATGAACGCATTTTCAAATATCGCCACCCCCTCCCCACTGATAAGATTTTAGACCGCTATGCCATGTTGGTGCTCACTGGGCGCAAATGGGGTTTGTGTTGTTCGGTATCGCGGCTCATCCATTTTGGACCAGTGCCAACCGACATTCAACGCCGAATTGAGGCCGTAGCCCATGTGGATGCAGCTCTAATTGGCAGTTCTGTCGCTGGTAACACATTGGCGCAAGCTTTGCAAAATGGCATCAATGCCTATGCGAAATGCGGTTTTGCAGATGAGTGGCGTTATCATCATCAAGGTGGGCTAACTGGTTATGAAGCGCGTGAAATGCAAGCCAAATTAACCTCGACTTTGCCCCTTGCGGCCAACTATGTCGCGGCATGGAATCCATCGATCAGCGGGGCAAAGGCTGAAGATACTGTGTTGTTAACCGACACAACCCCGCAAGTCTTGACACTCACCCCTGAATGGCCGGTGATACAAGCTGAATTTAATGGTCAAATTTGGGAAAGGCCGGGGATTTTAGTGCAAAACTGATCGTTTCAAAGGCCGATTTCACTATCTCCCCCTGAGCATAACTTAAGGGAGATAGTGAAATCGGCAAAAACCTCATTAAAAATCGATGCTCTCTACAACACCTTCGCATCTCGCCCGTGAATTCATTCATGGGCAGGCAATCGCAAATTGGCGAAGATATTGCTCTATCCATCAAATTCAGGCAACTGAAAACCACAATCAAAAATCTCTTTGTAGGTGGTAGCGCCGTGCCACGATTGCGCCAACCAATGCACCAAAGCATCATAGTCGTTTAAGGCAAAAGGCAATTTACCCCCGCGCCGTAAAAATGGAATGACTTGACGACTCCACATTGGGATGCGATCAAGTTTATCGGCAAATTCTTTGGCGAGCACCAACGCCGCTGCGGCTGGGTCACACATGGCGATGGGTTTGCCACTCAGCACAAGATCATGATAACGCAAAATTTGGGCCGCTACCACCCGTTTATTTAAACGATCATAAACATGTTCGATACCCTCGGCAAAGCCTTTGGGCGGTGGCACTAAATCGCGCAGCCATATTGGATCGATGGCGCTGGCAAAGCCAAGCAAGGTCAAGGTGTCACCACTACGGGTGCTGATTTCACGGATGTCTGACACCACCAATAAACGCTGCGTCTCGCCGCGTTGACTGCGCCCCACTACGCTCTCTTGCATCAATTCGCCTTGCCGCCCGTCAGCCAAATCACACACCAAGGCCCCACTGGTGACGCGCACGGCGATTTGGTCAATAAAACCCACCAAATGACAGCGGCGAACTGCCGTAGACAGTTGCTCATTTGACAGGGTGGTTTGGTCGGCATGGCCGCCATTCTCAGGGCGATTTACAAGATGGGTTTGGGCGATGCTACGAATTTGCTCGTAACTTTGCGCCACCTCACGCGCAGAATGTGGGTTGATGCCGTGACGATAACAGGCCGCAGCCGCAAATTGTTGGCTGACAGCAAACTCAAACGCCCGCCGCAAGGCAAAATAATCGGATGTGGCGGCATCGGCCCCGCGTGTTTGTTTTTCGATAATGCTCTCGCGGTTGCGACGGGTTTGGGCATCGTTTCGGTCAAGCCGCACCAATAAATCGCGGCTGCTTAACATCGCCGCAAACAAGGCCACGTCATCCACACAACCCCAACGAGCAGCCTCAACCAACATTCGGCCATAACGCGGGTGTAATGGCAGCCGCAATAACAAGCGCCCCAGCACCGTAATCTGTTGGCGTTCCGAATCAATCGCCCCCAGCGCAATCAGTAACGCTTCGGCAGCCTTTAAACGTCGTAAATCGGGCGCATCTAAAAAGTCAAACGCAAGCGCATCGCGCACCCCCAACGACTTTAACAACAACAATACTTCAGACAAATCGGCGCGTTGTATTTCGGGGGTGTTGCGAATGGGGCGCTTGGCGTGTTCAGCTTCCGTCCACAAGCGATAACAGTCACCTGCCGCAATACGCCCAGCCCGCCCAGCCCGTTGATCTGCCGAGGCTTGCGAGATCGGCTCTAAGCGCAATGCGCTCACACCCCGACCGGGGTCAAAGCGCATCACCCGCGCCAAGCCAGAATCGACCACAAAATGAATATTGGGTAGCGTGACCGAGGTTTCAGCCACATTCGTCGCCACAATCACACGGCGTTGGGTGGTGGGTATAAAAGCGCGGTCTTGCTCGTTGGGCGAAAGTTCGCCATGCAAGGGCAAAATAAACTCGTCGGCCACACGATTGCGGCGCAATTCTTCCATCGTTCGGCTGATCTCATAAGCACCAGGCATAAATACCAACACATCACCCGCGTTGGTGTCGCGCAAAATGGTACGCACACGGGCAGAGGCACGCTCCCACACAGGTGCGTCATCGGCCCACGATTGATAATGATGAGTGACTGGGAATGTGCGCCCATTTGACTGTAACACTGGGCAAATTTGTGTCTCGGTCGTCCAATATTGCGCCAAAGACTCGACCTCAAGCGTGGCCGACATGACCATCAAAAATAAATCGGGGCGACGTTGCTGAATTTCTTTACAAATGGCCAGCGCCACATCGCTCAAAATATTGCGCTCGTGAAATTCATCAAACAAAACCGCGCCGATATCGTTTAACAAGGGGTCGTCTTGTAACCAACGCAATAATACCCCTTCGGTGACAAAACAAATTTGGGTGCGGGTGCGGTCAACATCGGTCACATCTTCAAATCGCACCTGATAGCCAACTTCTTGGCCCAATGTCACACCCATTTCTTCGGCTACCCGCCGCGCCACTGTTCGGGCCGCCACTCGTCGTGGCTGCAATACAATAATGCGCTTATCGGCGTTTAAGCCGCGTGTGGCCCAATCTGCCAATAACATTTGGCAAACTTGGGTGGTTTTGCCCGACCCAGTTGGGGCCGATAGCACAATCCGGTTATGGGTTGCCCATGTTTGGCGCAAGATATCATGAAGTTCGTGTATGGGCAAGTCAATTTGCATAGGGCGCGATTGTATACGGATCAAAAGTTACCCATCGCCCAGCGTCAATCGAATCGTCTCGCCAAAGGGAAATTGCTCAACATCGCGCCCGCCCGGCAATACCACCCACAAGGTTGGAATTGAAGGCGTATGATCTGGAAAATCACCCCAGCCATCAGTGAGATAGATCGCCACTTGGGTTTCGTAGATATTGGTATTTTTTTCAATATGCTCAAAAAATGGGCGAAAATCGGTGCCGCCGCCGCCTTCGGGCGGGGGCAAATGCGAATCGCGGGTGAGGGAATATGGCCCATAGATTTGGGTGTCTATATAACACAAATCGCATTTGAGATGTGGGTAGGCTTCGAGAATGGCTCGCACTTCGCTGACAAAGGCCACAATCGCCTCATTGTCAATAGAGCCACTGGTATCGACCGCCACCTGCACCCGCACCGACTCGCCAGCAATCGCCTCTAAATACATACCCTGATACATAAACCGCCGGTCAAAGCCTGAAAAATCGGTAGGGGTATGGGTCAGATAACGCCATAAATAACTGCGCCAATCGAGCTTTGAGGGCTGCAAATGCGCCATTTCACGCGCCATGCCACCCGGCAATTTGCCCCAAGTCGATGATTTTGCCATCAACTTGGCCTGCTCCATCGCATTGCGCCAATCGGCTTCAATCTCTTCTTTCGATTTAGCCGTTTTATCGACATTGCGGCCTTTGCCCTCGCCCCGGCTTTCTTTGTCGCTCGGCTCACCTGTCCCCGGCGCTAACAAATCTTGCATCTCAACCTCAATTTCAATTTTTTCAGCCTGACGCATCAGCAAATCATAGACTTCCTCAGTTGCCAAATGCTCTTTTGAACTATCACGCAAGCCACCTTCGGGCAAAGCCCAACCATCTCGCAAAATAATGCCATTGATGACAATATCAGCAGCCACATTCCATAATTTGGGGTCACGGCTGCCGCGGCGCGTCACATGCAATAACGCATCATGCAGCACTTCGTGCAAAATCAGTCCATCTTGCTGCCCTGCCGTCAATGGCCCAAAAAACTGGGGGTTTACATAAATATGCCGACCATCTGTCGCGGCTGTTGGCACTTTGTCGCTCACTTGAAACCGCGCAAATAACGCCAAAGTTGCAAAAAAGCTACTTCGTGTACTAATACGCACTAACGATGCACTGATATTTTTTTCTGTGCTGCGAATGATTTCTGGCGTGAGTTTAACTGGCTGTGGCAATGCGATTGGGGCTGGCTCGGTGGGGGCATTAGACATAAACTTGAGCATAAGAAACAGCCACAAAATCAACCTGAAATCTTGCAACTATTTTGCTGATATTTACAACACAAACGTTTCACAATGCGGTATGATGAGTGGTGCATGAGACAAAAACGTACCCCACCCCCATTCCCTGTGCTGCGTGCATGGAGCGTTCACATTTATACAGCAATTGGCTTGCTCACCGCATTAATGGCGCTTATTGCCATTAGTGAAGGGAATGCCCGCAGCATGTTTATTTGGCTCGGTATCGCATTATTCATCGATTCAACCGACGGCATGATGGCACGCAAATTCCGTGTTTCACACTGGGTGCCGCGTTATGATGGTCGCAAACTCGACGACATTACCGATTACATCAACTATGTATTGGTGCCCGTTGTCGCCATGTATAAATTTGAATTGGTGACGTGGGAATGGATGCCGGCCTTGTTCATGATTTTATTGGCCTCTGGTTACGGCTTTTGTATGGATGTAGCAAAAACCGACGATGGGTATTTCACAGGATTTCCATCTTATTGGAATGTGCTATTGTTTTATCTTTATTTATTACAACTGCCCGTTGCAATCAATGGCCTTATTACCGTAGTGCTTGCCATTTTGGTTTTTGTGCCCATCAAATATCTTTACCCATCAAAATCACCGGTATTGCGCCCACTCAATATTTTGCTTTCGGCTTTATGGGGCATTTCAACCATTGCATTAATGGTTAACTGGGGCAATGTAGACCGCAATATGATTTACGTATCATTATTGCTCGGCCCAGTCTATTACGTCGCACTTTCATTTATCCTCCATTTCAAAAACAGAGCAGAACGCTTACGCAGCAGCCAATAATTAAGTAGTAAAACTGGTTCTTATTCGAAATCACTCTTTCGCTATCCCCATTGAGGATAGCGGAATAGTGATTTCGACATTATGGCTTTATTAAATTGGAGTCCCTAAATCACACACTGGCCCGCCGCAACCGTGAGCTTGAGGCAATCCGCGAAATATTTCGCGCTATCAATGCCACCTCAGATGTCAAATCGATTTTGGCCGGTATCACACAAACCACCACAAGGGCGCTTGAAGCAGATTCGACCTCGATTTACCTTTTACAGCCCGAATCGCAATTGTTAGTACTGAAAGCAACAACAGGGTTATTTCCCGATGCAGTCGATCATGCGTTTTTAAATATTGGGCAAGGTTTAACAGGTTGGAGCGCCCAACATCGTATGCCGGTAGCCGTGTCGAATGCATGGAAAGACCCACGCTTTCATATGGTTCCCAACACGCGCGAAAAGCCATTCACGGCCTTGCTGGCCGTACCGCTCATTACCCAAGACCGCGTAGTTGGGGCCATGAATGTGCAAACGTATGCAGCGCGACAATGGAGCAGCGGCGATATTGAATTTATTTCAATCATCAGCGATGCCGTAGCCGGAATGCTCGAACGCGCCGTAATACAAGAGCAAAGTGAGCGCAGCATGACCAACCTCATCACTGTCGCCGAGGTCAGCAAAGCCGTTACCGCACCGGTCTATCTAAACGACACACTCCATGTTGTGGCCGAGCGTGCCGCCATTGCCACCAATGCACGACGATGCAGCCTTTTGCTCCTTGATGAAGGGGAACGAACTTTGTCGCCCCGCGCTGCCTTTGACCGATCAAACGAAACGCCGCAAGAACCAGCGTGGTCGTTGTCACAACCACCGTTAAAAAGCGAGAAATTCACTTTTGGCAAACCACATCCCCCCCCACACACCAACCCCGCCGCACACTATGCCCAAGATGCAGTGTTATTTAACAATGTTCAACAAGATGCCAATGATGTGTTAAAAACATGGGCGACCCAAGCCCAACTCAATGCATTACTGTGCGTCCCGCTCACCATTGGCGAGCGCACAATTGGCTTGATGAATGTATGGGATGTATCGATCTTGACATTTACAGAACAGAGAGTAGAGTTATGTAAAACGCTGGCCAACCAAATTGCGCTCGCAATTGAAAATGCGCATTTGCTCGGCAACGCGGCAATTGTCAAAGAAATGCATCATCGGGTTAAAAACAATTTGCAAAATATTGTAATGCTATTGCAATTACAAATGCAAATGGATGCAAACGGCAAAGTGAGCGCCAAAACCATGCTCAATGAAAGCATCAATCGCATCATGAGCATCGCCGCTGTGCATGATGTGTTGGCCCAAGATGGGTTTCGCTTGGTTGATGTCAAAGAAGTGCTGGGCCGCGTGGTCAATTTGGTCAGCGCCAGCATGGTGCGCCCTGATTTACAATTAAAAATCGAATTAATCGGTCAATCGCTGCGTTTGGCCTCACGGCTGGCCACAGCGGTCGCCCTTTCGGTCAATGAATTAATTTCGAATGCCATTGAGCACGCTTTTGTTGGGCGTAGCGAGGGCAAAATAGAGATTAAGCTATATGACAAAGGCGGCAATTTGGTGATTGAAGTGCGCGACGATGGCAGTGGCAGCGTTGATGCAAATTCCAAACACCGCAGCCTCGGCCTAACAATTGTAGATACGCTGGTGCGAGAAGATTTGCGCGGCACATTTACGCTACGCCCCTCTGCCGTTATCGGCAGTGTAGCGATTATTGAAGCGCCAATTTCGTTTTCGTAAGGTTGTTATAACCCAAATATCGCAGCCATTAGAAATGCAAGCCCACTATCATCTTACCCCCTACAATCTTTACCTCAATCATAATCATTTGGATTTGCGATAGCCAATCCCTCTGCTTTTGCAGCACTTAAAAGCTCAATATCGGCACAAAAAAATATTAATTCATGCGTTGGTGTCGCATTATCGGCATGTAACCGGTGTTTGAGTGCCAGCGCATTTGCAAGTTGAATTGCATCATAACCACGCAGTGCATATTGTTGTGTGAGTTGAATCGCTTTTTCGATAAGGTCATCATTATTTGCGAAAACCCCAATTGCAGCTGTCAAATCTTGCTTAAAAGCATTAATTGCCTTATCTAATACCTCTGCCGAACGATACTTTGCTTTACGTGCACGGGCAAACGACGCAAATACTTCCACACGGGTTAAGGCTCCGATCACATGCAGTGCGTCAATTGCACATAATTGTTGACGCAGCCAAATACTGCCTTTTTCATCGACATAATTTTTTAGCAACGCACTGGTATCGTAAAAATGAAACACGCTCATGGCCTAAAACCTATCGACGTTCTTGAATCGCAATTTCAGACAAACATATACCCGGTGGCATGGTAATTGGGTCAGAAGCCGCGGCTTTTGGCTCTGTGGGTCCCGTAATAATCCCTTCAGCAATCAACCTATGCCAAATATTAGCTTGAGATTTTGGCCTAAAATAAGCACGCACAGCTTGACAACGAACAAACTTAACCCCTGTAATGCGTAACGCCGGAACCCGATGTTGTGATACCGCTTGCGACAGCGTCGAAAGCGGTATCCCTTCCTCTTTCGCAGCCACCGACAAAGTAACATAACCGGCATTTGTAATCTCGTCAATCAAAGCCTGTTTCTGTTGTGTTAGCATAAACTCGTCGGCCAAAGCAATATTATTCTCATACATATTTCCATTATAGCGAATTCATTTCGGGTTTGATGATTCGCTTGGTATAAATCTACCCAACAAGACCATGCGCAACAAAATACGAGCGCAACAAATTGCATTACACTACATATCATGGATCTCGGACTCAAAAATAAAGTAACCCTCGTGATGGCGGCAAGCAAAGGCTTAGGCCGTGCTACCGCCCAAGTATTTGCCGAAGAAGGCGCAACGGTTGTGATCTCGTCGCGTAATGAAGCTGAGCTAAATAAAACTGCCGAAAAACTACGTGCCGATACCGGCGCTGAAATATGGGCAGTGCCTGCCGATGCCTCAAAATTAGACGATTTAGAGCACCTCATTCAAAGCACGATGCAAAAATATGGCCGTATTGATGCCTTGGTGTCGAATGCTGGTGGGCCGCCTAGCGGCACATTTATGCAACACAATGAGCAAACATGGGCCAACGCCATCAATCTCATCGTCATGCGGGCGGTGCGTTCGGTGCGGCTGGTCGTACCGATCATGAAAGCGCAAGGCGGCGGCAGCATCACTTTTATCGAATCGGCCAGCGTAAAAAATGCGCTTGATGGCCTCATTCTCAGCAACAGCTTGCGCATGGCTGTGGTTGGCTTAACCAAATCATTGGCGCACGAGCTTGGCCCCGACAATATTCGGGTGAATGTGGTGTGCCCGGGCATGACTGCCACCGATCGAATTCTCGACCTAGCTGGGCCATCGGCCCAAAAGAAGGGCATCAGCATTGAAGAAGAGCTAAAACAACGTGGGCAAGCCATCCCCCTGCGTCGGGTAGCCGAGCCAATTGAATTTGGCCGCGCCTGTGCGTTTATGGCTTCACCGGCTGCCAGCTATATCAGCGGCACTATTTTAATGGTCGATGGCGGCTTAAGCCGTGGCATTTAGTTATTATGCACACTGGTAAACTATATAACATCATGACATATGAAGAATGGGAAGCAACAGTACCAGAACAATTACAACGCGATGAAATGTGGGAAATGAAAGCATATCGCTATGCCTTATATCTATTTGACATTGCTTGGCAAGATACCGATGAAATTACACATACGCCAAAAGCCCAAAGCGTTTCCGATCAATTATTACGTGCCATTAGCGGCATCAGCGAAAGTTTAGTGCATGGATTTTCGCAAACCAGCAACTTTAGCCAGCGCAACAAAGCCTATGCATCGGCGTTGGGCTATGGCCGCGAAACCCGCGACCTCTATTACAAATTACGCCAAACGCTGGACGAGACCGTATTTGAACAACGCCTAAATTTCTTAACCCGTTTAGTGCCAATGTTAAACACGTTGTCCACCGAGCAACAAAAGCGTCCACCACGCTTCGATGCAACCAATGCAACGGGTGAAACGCCGGCCGCCGATGCCGCGACGAGTGCGACGGGCGATGCCCCTCCCCCACGCCGCGATTATGACGACCGCCCACCCCGCCGCGATTATGACCGCCCTCCACGTCGTGACTTTGATCGCCCACCACGCCGTGATTTTGACCGCCCACCCCGCCGCGACTATGATCGCCCTCCACGTCGTGATTTCGAGCAAAGGGAGGGATTTAGAGATGATCGACGCGGCCCGCCCCCCAACCGCGACGACGACAATCGACATGGGCCATCTACCCGTGATCGTGACGAGCGCCGTGAACCGCCGCGTTGGTAAGATAAGAATAAAGCAACTTTCACCAAAACTACGATGCAACGATCCCCTGCGGAGGATTGTTGCATCATCATTTCGGCATTACATCTTAATTAAAAAATCATGTCAAGACCTATTACGCTATTTACCGGACAATGGGCTGATTTGCCGCTAGAGATACTGGCTGCAAAAGCCAAAAGCTTTGGCTATGACGGCCTCGAGTTGGCATGCTGGGGCGATCATTTTGATGTGGAACAAGCCCTCAGTAACGATGGTTATATCCAAAGCCGCAAAGATATTCTTGAAAAACACGGGCTAAAATGCTTTGCAATCAGCACCCACTTGGTTGGCCAAGCGGTGTGCGACCGCATAGACGAGCGCCACAAATCCATTTTGCCGCCCAGTGTGTGGGGTGATGGCAACCCAGCTGGTGTCAATAAGCGGGCCGCCGAAAATGTGGCCAATACTGCTATTGCCGCCAAAATGATGGGTGTCAATGTGGTCAATGGGTTTACCGGCAGCGGCATTTGGCATCTGGTTTACTCGTTTCCGCCGGTCACACCGGCCATGATCGATGCTGGTTATGCCGAATTTGCCGAGCGTTGGCATCCCATTCTCAACACCTTTGGCCAAAATGGTATACGCTTTGCGCTCGAAGTGCACCCAACAGAGATCGCCTTCGACATCGCCAGCGCCGAGCGTGCGCTACAAGCCCTTGGCAACCGTCCAGAATTTGGCTTTAACTACGACCCCAGTCACTTTGGTTATCAAGGCGTAAATTACATCGCCTTTATTCGCAAATTCCGCGATCGTATTTACCATGTGCATATGAAAGATGTGTATTGGAGCAAATATGGCAAAGAAGCGGGGGTATTTGGCGGTCATACCAATTTTGGCGATAGCCGCCGCGTTTGGGATTTCCGCAGTATTGGGCGTGGGCGCATTAACTTTGAAGGCATTATTCGCGCACTCAATGAAATTGGGTACGCCGGCCCGTTAAGTGTGGAATGGGAAGACAGCGGGATGAACCGTGAGCATGGCGCCACCGAAAGTTGCGCTTATTGCAAAAAAATTGATTTCCCGGGCAATAGCATCGCATTTGATGCGGCGTTTGAGAGAAAGTAGTCAGTAGTCAGTAGTCAGATAACGCAAGGTGACAATAATAGAGTAAATTACTAAAAAACATGAAGGACCGATTTCACTATCTCTCCTTCAAGCTACGCTTGAAGGAGAGATAGTGAAATCGGCAAAACCTTTATCAACTTGGAATCTGCTCTACTTAGTTGCTTAAAACCAATCTGACGACTGACAACTCAAAATCTATGTCAGAAGTAGGATTTACCACAATGGCTGGGCCGGCAGCAACCGGCGATGCTCCCACCCTTGGGGTGGGGATGTTGGGTTATGCATTTATGGGCAAGGCACATGCCAATGCGCTCAAAAAATTGCCATACATGATGTATCCCCCCGTAGCGATTCCGCATTTAGCTGCAATTGCTGGGCGCAATGAAAATGCGGTGAAAGAGGCGGCCAAACGCTATGGTTTTGCAAAAGCTTACACCGATTGGCGGCAACTGATTGATGACCCAGCAGTACAAGTATTTGACAACGCCGGGCCAAATAATTTGCACACCGAGCCAAATATTGCCGCAGCCAAAGCTGGCAAACACGTGTTTAGCGAAAAACCGCTAGGCCGCAATGCCGCCGAATGTATGGAGATGTGGAACGCGGTCAAATCGGCTGGGGTCAAACATCAAGTCGCGTTTAACTATCGGTTTGTGCCAGCGGTGCGTTTGGTCAAAAATCTCATCGATAGCGGCAAACTTGGGCGTATTTATCACTTTCGTGCAGCTTATTTGCAAGAATGGATTGCCGATGTCAATTTCCCGATGGTGTGGCGTTTATATGGTGATGTTGCGGGTAGCGGGGCATTAGGTGATCTTGGCTCGCATGTGATCGATCTCGCCCGTTATTTGGTGGGTGAACCAAAATCGTTAATGGCGAATGTGCAAACCTTTATCAAGGAACGCAAAGATGAAAATGGCAAGCTTCAACCAGTTACCGTTGATGATGCTTTTCAGTCAATGCTTGAATTTGAAAATGGGGCCGCCGGAACGATTGAAGCCTCGCGTTTTTGTTTGGGCCGCAAAAATCACAATTCATTCGAGATTAATGCTGAACATGGCAGCGTGCGCTTTTGCCTAGAACAAATGAATGAATTAGAGGTGCACTGGCGCAGTGGTGATCAAGCTACCCAAGGCTTTACCAAAGTGCTGGTGACAGAATCGCATCACCCATTTTGGAGCAATTGGTGGCCGCATGGGCATATCATCGGCTGGGAGCATACTTTCGTGCATGAGTTTGCCCATTTTTTTGATGCCATTGTCAATAACAAGCCGGTGCAGCCCCACGCTGCCGATTTTGAAGATGGGTATCGAAATGCAGTGATTTGTGATGCCATTATCAAAAGCGCTGGCACACGCCGTCAAGTCGATATTGAATATTAATCGTGAAAGTAGTGGATAGTAGATAGTGATAGTGGATAGTAATGATTGTTTTACTATCCACTATCACTATTGACTATCTACAGCATCATTCATCTGGCTCAGCCGTCAACACCAACGGAAAACCTTCGAGCCGGGCCGCAAAAATACCTTTGCGGGCAAGTTGTTCGGCCTCGCTTTGTGGCCGCACCACAACCATTGCCTTGCCATAGGTATGGGTGACCCATGCAATTACGGCAGCTTCATCAGGGCTTTTCTTAAACAATGATTGCAGCAATCTTTCTACAAAATCAAAAGTGGTTACAGAATCATTATGAATTACCACCATATAGGGTGGCTCAACCCAGGCGACCTGTAAGGTACTTATATCGATATCAATATCAATTTCTGGGTTGCTGTGATTAGGTTCAGAAGCCATAAGAATGCATTCAGGTCATTATAATGAAATTTTGGGGCATTTCAATAAACAGTGAAGATGAAAACGTATTTTCATCGAGATTACATCTTTTGGCAAGGCCCTCGATTATTGGGGGGATGCGAACTTTCTGGCAATCATCACCCCCTTCCCAATTCACTTATACTTAGGCGGTGTGGACAAGTGTCCACAAGCAAATATCTAAGGAATAAAAATCGCATATGTCAAAACTAACAATTGAAGGGGTAGGCACAGTAGACGTTGCTGCCGATGCACGTTTAAGCAATGCACTCATTGCCAATGGCGGTGACCCATTACACCGCTGTGGCGGCAATGCCAGATGCACAACATGCCGTGTTGAATTTTTGGCTGGTGAACCCGACCAAATAACAGTAGCAGAAAAAGCCAAATTAAGCGAGCGTGGTTTGCTAGAGCACGGCCAGCGGCGGCGGCTCAACTACCTCAAGGCAGAAAAAGCCAAATTAAGCGAGCGTGGTTTGCTAGGGCAAGTTCGGCTATCATGCCAAATTATGTGTCACCAAGACATGCATGTCAAAGTGTTAAGCCCCTTTGGCAGCAGTGGGTTGGCCGATGCCGGCCCAGATCTCGCCACTACAATTACACCATCCCCAGAGTGGACTACAAAATAATTGATGGTTAGTGGTTAATGGTTAATAATTAACCACTAACCATTAACCATTAACCATTAATTTAATATGAAAAGATGGCAAGTAAGCATTGCGCTATTAATTGGGTTAAGTGGCTGCGCACGTGCAACACCCCAAGCAACACCAACGGCGATTGTAGCCAGTAGCCCCGTTGCGGCAACAAGCGCCCCCACGCCAGCCCCAACAGCAACGGCATTCCCTATCCCGTCGCCTACCGCCCTCCCCACCCCGTCGCCCACCCCAAAGCCAGCGATCGTTTATACCCAGCTTACCAAAGGCGAGTGTTGTGTGCAACCTTTCTTTTCGCCAGATGGCACCCAGGTTATGTTTTTAGACAAGCCATCGGCAAAAGCCCCGACTGGTATTTATGGCATAGCACTCAATGCCCCATTGAGTGAACCTGTTTTTTTTAACGCACACCCCGGCCCCTATAACCCAGACATGACACTGGGTGTTGATATTGAAGGTGGGCGAACAATCATCAAACGGCTTAGCGACAATAAAAAATGGGTGATTCCCAATGATCGCCGCAATGTATCATTCTCACCCGATAGCAAACATATTATTTGGTCAGTCACCGAGCCATTTGGCAATTTTGATGTGCGGCGCAGCGATATTTATATTGCAAACCCAGATGGCACAGAAGCCAAAATATTGACCTCGGTTTACAGTGGCGGTTTTCAGGGTTGGTTGAGCGATAGCAACCATATTATTGTCGGCGGCAAAGCGCGCCGCACCGACCCAACAACTTCTTTTAAAGTTTTATCAATTGTAGATGGCAGCACTCGTGATTTGGTCGAAACTGAGCGCACACGTGGGGTGCAATTGTCGCCCGATAATAAATGGATGCTGTATATGGTTGCGCAGGCCCAAAATGAAAAGCTAAATGGCATGTATATTGTTTCTTTAACCGAACCCAATCCTAAAGCAATGGCAATCGAAGGGTTCGGGGCATATCGATGGTGTTCACCCAATAAATTGCTTTATATTCCATTACAAACAACCGCCCCCAGCAGCGAATTATGGATGTTGGATATAGTCAATCAAAGCCGAAAAAACCTCATTCCAACATCGCCCGATTCACCCTTTAAAATTGGAAATGGCGATTGGATTGTATCGACCCTCACCGGTGGGTTAAAAATTGCTTATGTCAATGCACGTGATCGCAATATTTGGTTGGCAGATTTAGGGGATGTCTGTAAATAAATATCATCCGATATCAATTGGCTATATAACCATTTTTATTGTTGCATTAACGATGCAACTTTGTGCAAAAACAATTATTCCTGCGGCATCGACAATTACAGAACCAGCAATCGAATGTGCCGCGCCATTTTTTAGACAACACACCCAATTAAAAGATCACACCATTTTCTACTTTCAAGGGCATTATTATCTGGCGGCGATTCAAATCTATTTATCGGCAACACAAGAACGCAAAGAACACGATTTCGCCTATGCCCGCACCCGCGATTTTTGCACTTGGGAAGACCTTGGGAGTGTGCTTTCACATGGGGAGGATGGGGACCCAGACGAATCAGCAATTTGGGCGCCGCATGTGATTGAAGAAAATGGCAGCTACTATATGTTTTACACCGGCGTTAACCGCAATGTAGCCCAAAGCATTATGTTAGCGGTCTCTAAAAATCCTGCCGACCCCAAAAGCTGGAAAAAAACAGGCGTAGTGTTTCGCCCAAACCACACCAATATGGTCTATGCAGGGGCACACAAGTGGTCTGATAACCGTGACCCGATGATCTTGAAGCAACAAGGGCAATATTATCTGTATTACACCGGCAAAACCACGAGTGGCGGGGCGGTCGGAGTGGCAACATCGGCTGGCATCACTGGCACATGGCAAGATTGGGGCGCAGTTGTTCAAACATCCCTAAAATCAATGCCAGAGTCGCCTTTTGTTTTGGAAAATGGGGGTGTCTATTATATGATGTATAACGATACTGGCGGCAGTGGGCCAACTTGGTCTTGGGCGGTCTCACCTTTAGGGCCTTGGCAACCTGAACGCAATGAAACCATTGGCTGGGCACACGATTTTGTGCGTATACCCAATAGCAGTTCGTGGCTGGTCTCTTATGTGCAAGGCGATGGAGAGTCGATTCAGGTAACCCCATTAACATGGGTTAACAACAATTACCCCTTGCGTATCCCGCGGATTGGCAGCCGAACCTATTTACCCGCACTGGCCTTTAAAACACGCAACGACCCACCCAATGATGTGATAAAACTAATCCCATGAAACGTTTGCAATTGGTTTGGTTAGGGCTTATTAGCACAGCCATGTTAATAAGCCAAGGGGGCGGCGGGCAATTGCATGCCACGCAAGCAGCAACCCAGCTTTTTCTGCCCGCTGTTTCAAATTTTGCAAATTGGAATAACCCATTTGGCATTGAAGTAGAAATTGGGGCAAACGTAAAGCCCGACAGTGTGGTGCTGGTGCGTGCAAAAGAATTAGGCGTTGGCTCAATTCGCTTGCATCGCCGCTTATCGTGGCGACAAGCCCAACCCATTCGCGACAATGCTATCGATTTTAGCGTTTATAGCGATTTTGAAGATGAATTGCGTGGCTTGGCCTCAACCAATATCGCCCCGATGGTCACGATTTGGGATTCGCCGTTATGGGCAACCACCCAAGCCAAAACATGCAGCGCCATTCGGTCTGACCGCCTCGCTGATTTTGCGGCGTTTCTTACGGCATTGGTCAATCGTTACAAAGCCCCAGCATTTAATGTGCATGTCTGGGAATTAGGCAACGAAGTGGATATCGATTATCGCGCCGTGCCAACCGATTCATTTTATGGCTGCTGGGGCAATGCCGACGACAAAACCTATTATGGCGGCAAACAATATGGCGAGATGCTTAAAGTTGCAGGGGCGGCCATTCACGCAGCCGACCCCAGCGCCAAGGTAGTCATTGGGGGGCTAATCACCCATATTTGGGAGGGCAACCCAGCCCGCAGTTATACCGATCAATTTTTGCGTGGGGCGCTCAGTGTGGGGGCCGGCCCGCATTTTGATGCCATTGGATTTCACGGACATTTCACCTATTACAATCAAGTGCTCGATTACAGCAGCGCCCCCGCTGGTGGTTGGGCCAATGCCGACCCTAGCAAAGACGGTCCGATCAAGGGCAAAATCTCGGTTTTAAAATCGGCGCTAAATGCCTATGGCCTAACCAAACCGTTGTGGTTGAATGAGGTGTCGATGGGCTGCCCCTTCAAAGATTTTGACGGCAGCACCTTAGCATGGTGTAACCCCAGCCCACAAACCGGTTTTTATGTAGCAATGGCCGATCACATCCCCCGCATGATGGCGCGTTATCTCAGCGCCGGGGTCGAACGTTTTGCATGGTATGCGCTGGCTGGGGCTGGTTGGCGATTTTCTGATTTATTAGATACAAATCAAACCCCTGTATTAGGGTTTACCGCCTACAAAACGCTGATTACGCAACTCAATGGCATATCTTTACCTCCGATGCCCTTCAATTACACAACTGGGGTCGAAGCACATCGGTTTAATCGTGGCGGCAGTGTTGTAGAGGTTGTTTTTGCAATCGATAACACAACCAAAACCATCACTGTGCCACAATCCAAATTCATTCGGGCAATTGATCGTGATGGCAAACCGTTTTTACCCACCTTCGCCAATGGTAATGCCCAAATCAATGTAGGGTTTAGCCCAATTTATATTCATCGCACACCATAAAAACCTGCGCGAATGTCATTTTGCCTTATACACCCTTTTTATTTTGGCTACAATGTAAACCTATGCTGCACACGCTAGCGGCCTGCGCCGTCATCCTATTTCTGTTCATGCTTTTGCGAGAATATTCGCAACCGAAAACAGCTAAATCCTTGCAGAAACGCATCTTCTGGAAAGGCGGTGCAACGCTTATTGCCCTATTACTGGCACTTTTGGGGATAGTGCAGCCCATCAGCGGCAGTCATTTGCCTTATACGCTGCTCATTTGTGCCGGGCTAGTGTTATCGCTCATCGGCGATATTGCGCTGGTTTATGAGCAACCACGTGCATTTTTGCTGGGCATGATCGCCTTTGCGCTGGCGCATATCTGCTACATCATGGCTTTTCTCAGCGCCCAAAGCTACCTTGTCATCGTGTCAAATATTTGGCGCGACCTCGGGGCGGGCGCGGCGTTAACCGTCTTGGGTGCGCTCTATTTTTGGTATGTGCGCCCACATTTAGGCGAATTAAAACAACCCGTGTTGCTCTACATCGCGCTGATCTCAATCATGCTACACCGCGCCGTGTCATCGGCAGATTATGGCGCAGGTGTGCCATTACAGCCAGTGCTAGCGCTGATGGGGGCCACATTATTTTATGTTTCAGATTTTATTTTGTCGATCAACAAATTTGTGTTTAAAACAGATACAGTGCAAGATAGTGCCATTGTGCTGGGTTTTTATTATGCCGCCCAAATTACTTTAGCGCTTTCAACCTCATTTTTGTAGATTTTAGATTTTGGACTGTGTGTAAATCCAAAATCTAAAATTCCTTCCCCATGTATCGCTACCCCATCCCTGCTGCACAGGCCCGCGCCGAAATTGTGATCTTAAAATCACGCTTTATTTGCATCATCGATTTTGCCGATACAGTCGAAGCCACGCAAAACTTTATTCGGCAAATGCGAGCCGAGTTTGCTGACGCAAGCCATGTCTGCCACGCCTTTTGCGTCGGGTTTGGCGCAAGCATCACCCAAGGATGCAGTGATGATGGCGAACCCAAAGGGACAGCCGGGCGACCTATGTTGGCGGTGTTGCAAGGCAGCGGGTTGGGCGATGTGGTGGCGACTGTGGTGCGTTATTACGGCGGCACCAACCTCGGCACAGGCGGTCTGGTTCATGCCTATGGCGATGCCATCAAAGCCGCCCTCGAGGTATTGCCCCGCAACGAAAAAGTTGAAAAGCGCCAAGCCATGCTTGCAATCCCCTATGCGCTCTACGAAAGGGTCAAACTACTCATCACCGCACATCGCGGCAAAATGCTTAGCGAAGATTTTGCCGCCGATATCACGCTTGAGCTTGAATTTGTTGTTGATGATTTTGCACCCTTTAATTTGGCCTTGCGTGAAATGACCGCCGGCAAAATCGAAGCGATTTTGGCTTAGAGATTGTATAAAAACGCTGCAATTTGACTCTCACGAAGCTCACAAAGAACACAAAAGGGTTATAAAAATACCTTCTTTGTGTTCTTTGCGGGCTTTGTGAGCGGTTTTTGTATTGATAAAAACAGTTTTTATACTAACGCTTAATAAATCACCACTTTTGTGCCGACCGAAGCCCAATTAAACAAGCGCCGCGCCGTCGCAACCGGCAAATTAACACAGCCATGACTCACCGGTATGCCAAAACTATTGTGCCAATAGGCCCCATGAATGCCATAACCGCTGTAAAAATACATCGTCCATGGCACATTCGGGGTGTCATAAGCTGGGCAACAGCCGCGCATCAGGGTACTCGCCAATTTCACATAGATCCGATAAGTGCCACGCACCGTTGGGGTACGGGCCTTGCCAGATGATACAGGCGATGTCAACACAATTTTGCCATTTTCCCAAGCATTTAAACGTTGTCGTGCCAAACTCACCTCGATCCAACGTCCGGCTGTAGCACCAACACTTGTTTTCAGTATTGGCTCAATATTAGGGGCAGCGCCCGCCACCTCTATTTGAATAAATAAAGAAGCCATCGCTAAGAATAGCGCCATAAAACTTCGTTGTATTAGACCAATTAAATTTTGATGCTTTTTCATGTCCTCTCTCTGTTTACTTCTATGCTTAAAAAAATAAATCTGCAAAAAAAACGGCTAAGTTAGCCGCAATTGCCTACCAAAACGCAAAATTAAAATCTCGCTACACTTGTTTCAATCTAAAAGTTATATCATCAAATTCAATATTATTTCTAGGTGTTTTTTAAGAAAATGAGGTCAAAATCGAATTGACAAATAAATTAAAACAGGTGTTTCGATCTCCAGTATACAAAAATCTAAAATCCCTTTTAATATTCATCAACCTGAAAAATAAATCGACTGTTTTAGAACATCGTAAACTAAGGGATCTATGAAAAAACTTTTGGTCTGGTGTCTCTGTTTCATCATGGTCTTGCAATTTGCAACACCCGGAAACCCCGCACAATCAATCGCAAAATTGGCTACAGCACAACAAGATGCGAGTAGTTTGTTCATACCAGCACTGTTCAATTTACACAACCGCACACCACGCTTTGGCTTCGAGGTCGATAGCGTTTTATTGCCCGGTAGCCCGGTTTACAACCGCGCCAGAGAATTGGGGGCCAATGTCGTACGCATCAACTGGCGCGTTTCATGGAGCGTCATGCAAAGCAGCCAAGGCGCAGCCATCGACTTTAGCAGCCTAAGCGACTTAGAAAACATGTTGCGTGGTCTGAGCAGTCTCAATATTCAACCGGCGATCATCGTCGATGACTACCCACGTTGGGCCACCAGCAAACCCTCAAATTGCGCCCCCATTCGCAGCGACCGCTTCGCCGATTTTGCCGAATTTATGCGCCAAATGGTGCTGCGCTACAAGTCCCCCCCCTTTAACGTTAAACTATGGGAGCTAGGAAACGAGCCAGATGTTGATTTTGGCAGCGCCGTCGACTCTAATTTTGGCTGCTGGGGCAGCAAAAGCGATGCCGTCTTTTATGGCGGTGCAACCTATGGCGCAATGCTCAAAGCCGTCGCACCCGCCATTCGCCAAGCCGACCCAGAAGCCAAAATTCTCATTGGTGGCTTGCTGCTCGACAACAATAACACCCAAGTGCCCGCCGGTGAAGGCCGCCCTGAAAGCTTTTTTGCTGGCATTCTCAGCAGTGGGGCCGCCGCTTCATTCGATTATGCCGCTTATCATGGTTACTCGTTTTACGATGGCCGTGATATCGACTATAGCGGGCAAGCACTGAATGGCAAATGGGTCAGCAACAACCCCAACCGCAACGGCATCGCACGCGGCAAACCCAATTGGCTAAAAGATGCGATGGCCCAATATGGAACCAGCAAACCGCTCATCCTAAATGAAGTGGCGCTGGTCTGCATTGCTGCGTTTTTCCCACAGCCTTGCACCACGCCCGGGGCCGCCTTTTTCAATGCCCAAGCCAATTATGTTGCGCCTGCCATTACCCGCGCCTTTGCCAACGGCACTGAACAAGTGGTTTGGTATACGCTCGACGGCCCGGGCTGGAACAATGTCGGTTTGCTTGACGGCGATGGCAACCCACGCCCAGCCTTTTTTGCTTACAAAACCCTCATTCAACAACTGGCAGGCAGTCAATTGCCGCCACAATCGGTGAATTATGGCAGCGGCAGCGAGGCCTATCGCTTTCAACGTGGGCCAAATGTGGTTGATGTGGTTTGGTCGCTCGACAGCACCCCGCGTGTGGTGCGTGTACCCCAAACGCAATTCATCAGCGCAGTTGATCGCGATGGCAACCCCATCACCCCCATTTTAAATGGGGTCGAGGCCCAATTAACCGTCGGCTTGGGCGGCATTTACATCACCCGCACCCCCTAATGCATTGATACGCATTACCTTACTCGCCAGCGGCACCCGTGGCGATGTGCAACCTTACATCGCCCTCGGGCTTGGCCTCAATGCCGCTGGCTACGCTGTCACCCTCGCCACCCACGCCACATTTCGCAGCCTAGTCGAGCGCAGTGGTCTACATTTTGCGCTGATTGAGCCAAACCCAACCGCGCTAATGATGCAAAGTGGCGAACAAATGGCGCTGACCTACGAAGGCAACGCGGTGCGTGCTTTGCAAGCCAGCCTCAGTTATTGGCGCAACACCCAAGCCTGTTTTGGCGAATTGCTCGACAGCGCATGGCAGGCTTGTCGCGGCAGCGCCGCCATCATCGCTGGGTTGCCAACCTTATGGGGGATGGATGTTGCCGCTGCACTACAAGTGCCGTGCATCTGGGCGTTTTTGCAACCCTTTACCCGCACCAGCAATTTTGCACACCCCATGCTGCCATTTACAGCGCTACCGGTTTGGCCTCGGCTGCATCAGGCCAGCTATCGGGCGGTTGAATGGGCGGCGTGGCTGCCGTGGCGGGCCGCCATTAACCAATGGCGCGGCAACCACGGGTTGCCGCCCGCCCCCATGCACGGGCGCTATCGACCACTCTACCAACCCAATACCACTGTGCTTTATGGCTTTAGCCGCCACATTGTGCCAACACCCCAAGATTGGCCACCCAATCATCACAGCACCGGCTATTGGTTTTTAGACCAAACCACAGCACCCAACGCAACACTACGCGATTATGTGGCCCAGCACCCGCGCCTCATTTATGTCGGGGTGGGCAGTATGCAGCCTAGCCAAACCAGCGGCTTTATCGACAGTGTGTCGCAGGCCTTAGCCGCCAATGATACATGGGCGGTGATGCTATTACCCAGCCACCAACAGCCGCCCATACCCACCCCACCCCGCATTTTGTTTGTGAATGAGGCCCCTCATGCTTGGCTTTTTCCGCACATGCGCGTCATTGTGCATCATGGTGGGGCTGGCACAACCGCCGCGGCATTTCAGGCAGGGCAACCCCAATTCATCACCCCTATCGCCGCCGATCAATTTTTTTGGGCCAATCGTGCCCATGCCATTGGTGTGTCGCCGCCGCCTATTCCACTTCGCCAGCTTAACGCCAACAACCTCAGCGCCGCGCTAGCCCAATGCCTGAATAATCCAACATTTCAGCAACAAGCTAAAACCATCAGCCAACAGCTTTCAAATGACAACGGTGTTCAGGCGGCGGTCAAAAAAATCACGTCTCTTATCAAAAATTAATACTTGTCGAATGTTTGCGTAATCAACAAGATGCAAAATGAGCTTAACTTTATAACCATGTATTCCTCAAACACACCCCGATCCAAAACAGTCCTCCCATTTTCAGATGCAAAATATGGCAATCTGGCGCTTTGGGGTGGTATTGTCTTTAGCTTTTTGTTCACCGGCCTCATTTGGCTA
This sequence comes from Thermoflexus hugenholtzii JAD2, assembly GCA_945877855.1. Classification (GTDB taxonomy): domain Bacteria; phylum Chloroflexota; class Anaerolineae; order J036; family Brachytrichaceae; genus AQU-03. Next base: position 25,093 of record CAMDWA010000021.1, read on the forward strand.
ACGGGTGATCGGCTGGTGATGTTTGCCAAACCCGCAGATCAAGGCCCGTTTTGGTATTATTGGATTTTAGAGTCGCCGACATGGGTAACGCGGGCACTAGCATGGGGGTCTTATGCGGTGCATCAATTGGCAATTTGGGGGCTTATTTATTATGCCCAAACCCAAGTTAAAAGCTATACCCAAGGCTTTCATCGCGTCAATCTATTTGCGCTGGCTGTCAATGCTGGCTTCATCGTTTGGCATTGGTTACACACCCATTTATTTTACGACAAGCTGGCTCAAGATACCAGCATCTCTAGTTCGCAAGGCTCGGTCATCTTGATGTTGGTGTGGATCATCTTGATGGAAAACAACCGACGCGGGATCTTCTTTGGCAAACGCTTGCCCTTTGGCAAAAGCATTGTCGAATTCGCCAAGAAATATCACGGTTATGTTTTCTCATGGGCCACCATTTACACCTTTTGGTATCATCCTGCCGAAAACACCCAAGGTCATCTGATTGGTTTTCTTTATATGTTCTTGCTCATGCTCCAAGGCAGTTTGTTCCTGACGCGCATTCATGTAAACCGCTGGTGGATGGTGACGCAAGAAGTTGCCGTGTTAATTCACGGGGCCTTGGTTGCCGCTCAACAAGTGCAAGGCGACCTGACTCAAGTGATTTGGCCCATGTTTGCCTTTGGCTTCGGCGTCATGTTCATCGTCACCCAACTGCATGGCCTTGGGCTAAAAAATTGGCAAAAATGGCTGGTTTATGCTGTTTTTGCGGCCCTCATCGCCATCATTTATGGGCAACGCGGCTGGGGCAAAATTGACGAGATTATTCGTGTGCCAGCCATTGAGTATATTTGCGCCATTGTGTTGGGCCTGCTGATTGGGCTGGGCATTTGGATCAGACGCGGTATTTTGGCGGTAAAGACGCGCTTCGCCTAAAATCAGCGAATCTGCACAATGCCGTGCCGCACCGCCGTGACCAAGGCTTGGGTGCGGTCGTTAGCGTGAAGTTTGCTCAATACATTGCTGACATAATTACGTACTGTGCCTTCGCCCAAAAACAAGCGTTCACAAATCTCTTTATTGTTTAGGCCTTGCGCGATCAGCGACAAAATTTCAAGTTCACGCTCACTCAATTGCTCTAAGATAAGCGGGGCATCGGCTAACGCGGATGCCCCCTGAGCCGGTCGTGATGGCGGGGTTGTCTTCACCCGCCGAAACTCTTGCAGCACCTTGGTCGCCACATGCGCATCCAATTGTGATTCACCACGCATCACCCCGCGAATGGCCGCCGCCAATGCCTCGACGGTGATGCCTTTGAGCAAATAACCGTGCGCCCCAGCCCGAATGGCATCAAACACCAATTCATCGGTGTCAAAGGTCGTTAGCACCAATATTTTTATCTTGGGGTGTTTCGCTGTAATGATTTGCGTGGCATCAATACCATTCATTTTTGGCATTTTGATATCCATCAAGATCAACTCTGGGGTTAGGGCATCGGTTTGGGCAATGGCTTCTTCGCCATCGGCGGCCATACCCAACACCTCAATATCGGGCTGTTTACCCAGTAACAAGGCCATGCCTTTGCGAATGAGGTCTTGGTCGTCTACGACTAAAATTCGAATCATGTTATTTTTACAGATGCCTCGTATTTAAAATGGCAAGGTCACAATCACCTCGCTGCCTTTGCCCAAGGTGCTATCGATACGCAAATGCGCCCCAATTGCCTCAGCCCGTTCACGCATCCCGCGTATCCCAAAGCGTGCTTTTGCTTCTGTCGTCGGGTTAAAGCCAATGCCATCATCTTGCACTCTCATTGTAAACAATGTGCCTGTCTCATTCATCGCGATCTGCACAATTACATTTTGCGCTTGGGCATGGCGTTGCACATTGTTAAGCGATTCTTGAACAATGCGAAATAACCCATCCGACTGAGCTTGATTTAAATTTGGCTCATCCCCCTCGACAACAAGCCGCACACTCATTTTGCTGCGCTGTTGAAAGGTATCGATATATTGTTGCAATGTGCCAATGAACCCTAAATCTTGGGTCAAATTTACGCGCAAATTGCCAATCACTTGACGTGTATTATCCAAGCCCTCGCGCACCAATTCGCGGGTGCTGGCTAACACTTCACGCGCATGGGGTTGTTCGCCCTCTAAAACCGCATCCGTCATATCAATTTGCACCATCACCGCTGCCAACGAATGCGCCAAGGTGTCATGCAAATCACGTGCCACCCGCATCCGTTCACGCGTACTCGCCAATTGTTCACGTATTTGCGACTGTGTCTCTAAACGGCGATTGGCAACCTCCAACGCCGCATGTTCAGCCCGTTGCCGGTCGGCCAAAGTAGCCACAAAATAGCACACCACAAACACAACCAAGGCTTGTGGCACGATGCCAACCATAGGTTGCGAAATACGAAACTCGGCCCGATCAAACCCGCTTACCTCAAACCCAATCACCATGCCAATAAAAACAATGCCGATTGCAAATAATGACCAGCGCCAATGCCCACGCCGCCCGCTCAACCACGCCCCCAACACTGTCGGCAAAAGCACAAAAAATAACGGGGCTTCAAGCGGCAACCTGAACCCGGCTGTCAAAAATTGCCGCATGGCTTCGGGCATTTTAATTGCGCCCCTCACAACCAATTCGTTAAAGGTATATTGAAATACAAACGGCATGGCAGCGACCTCAAGCGCAGCCACCGCAATCGTCATGATCAATAGCCATCGCATTTGCTTTTGACCCTTGGCGTGAGACAAATTGGGTGGCTGTATCGCAAAAGAAATTATCAAAAGTATCATTGACGGGAATGCTTGCGTCACACTGATCAGCGCAAAAAATGCCGCCGGTAATTGCGATAGCGTAACCCCAATTAAACCGGGCAAAGCCACAACTAGCCGAATGGCTAAGCTAATGCGGATGAGGCGAATAATGTCTGGCACGTTAAAAACAAGTTGGACGAATTAGCCTATTTACTCATATCGCAAGGCCTCGACAGGTTCCATATTACTGGCGCGAATGGCTGGGTATAAACCAAAAACAATGCCAATAAACACCGAAACGCCGAAAGCCAAAGCGACCGCATCGGGCTGAATGACTGGCGTAAATGTGGTTTGCACACTGTTTGTAATGACCACACAAAGCCAAGACAACACAATGCCCAGCACACCGGCCAAACAAGTCACCACAATCGCCTCAATCAAGAATTGTAGCCGAATTGTGGCTGGGTCAGCACCAATGGCCTTACGCACGCCAATTTCGCGGGTGCGTTCAGTCACATTCACAATCATGATATTCATGATGCCAATACCACCCACCAGCAAGGCAATGGCGCCAATAAGCGCCAAAAAGATCTGCAAGATATTGACAATTGAACTGAGCGAACTTAACAGCGAGGCTTGATCTTGCACTTGAAAATCATCGGTTTGCCCCGCCAAAAGATTATGCCGCACCCGCAGGGTTTTGGCAATATCATTGACGGCCTGATTGCTGGTCGCAGCCGAATCCGCCTCAACCGTAATCGAGCTAACCGATTTCACCCCGCCCGGGCGATTCGACAACAATTTTTCTTGGGCAACTGTAATCGGCACAAAAATCATATCATCGGTCGAGGTGCTGGGGCCTTGGCTGCCTTTTCGCTCGGTTACACCCACCACACGTGCTGGCAATGAATCAATCAAGATATTTTGCCCTAATGCGATCTGATTGGGGAATAAATCTTGCGCCACTTTGTAACCCAGCACCGCAACACGGTTGTGATTTTCAACATCTGTCTGGCTAAAAGAACTGCCTTGGATAAAACCGATATTGCGCATGGCAAAATTTTCTGCGGTCACCCCATTAATATTGCGGCTAATGCTATTGCCATTGGCGCTAATTTTTAGCTCGCCGCCCACCGATGGCACAACCCGTCTGGCGTTTGGCACATTGACTTTATCTGCAATCGCACGGCTGTCATCTATGGTCAGTCGCGCATCTGGCACCTTTAAATTGGGGGTAATGGTGATGAGGTTGCTGCCAAAACCGGCAAACTGTTTGTCAATATACAGTTGCACGCCTTCGCCCATCGCCAACAAAATGACAACCGCCGCCACCCCAATCACAATCCCCAACATGGTCAGCAGGGTGCGTAATTTGTTCGTGGTCAAGCTTTCAAAGGCAGTTCGGAAAATTTCTAGTAGGCTCATAAGTTTAGTTTGTAATATCGCTAGCAATGAGACCATCGCGGATTGAAACCACACGCTTGGCACGGGCCGCCACATCATGATCATGCGTAACCAAAATAATGGTCATCGAAGGGTTTTGCACTTGCAAACTCTCAAATAAATCCATAATTTCTTTGCCGGTTTTGCTGTCTAGTGCGCCAGTTGGCTCATCTGCCAACAAAATGTTAGGGCGATTGACCAATGCCCGTGCAATGGCAACCCGCTGCTGCTGCCCACCCGACAACTCTAACGGGCGATGATCAAGCCGATCCCCCAATCCCACTTCCTCCATCGCCCGCTGTGACAACGCCCGGCGTTGGCTGAGCGGAATTCCGGCATATTGGGCTGGCAACTCAACATTGCGCTGCGCCGAGATTTTGCCGAGCAAATTAAAACGTTGAAAGACAAAACCGATGTTTTTATTGCGCTGACGTGCCAATTCCTTTTCGCTCAACTGGCTCACATCTTGTTGGTTCAAGCGATACTGGCCTGTCGTGGGTTTATCCAAACACCCGATCACATTCATCAAGGTGCTTTTGCCGCTACCACTCGGCCCAATGATCGCGACATATTCGCCTGCGCGAATCATTAAATCAACGCCATGCAACACGGTCAAACTATTGTCGCCCATCTTGAACGACTTGGTAATGTTAAGAATCTCAATCATGACTTTAAACCCTTAGTTTCCTAAGCCGGGTGGCACGCCTGTCGTGACTACATTCTGCGATGGAATGATAATGACATCACCTTCGCTCACGCCATCGGTAATCTGCATCTGTTCAGTGCTTCGAAAACCCACCTTAACCGCCACTTTCTCACTGCTTTGCGTTTGCCCACTTTGCTTTAGACGCAGCACGCTAAACACCTTGGTGTTTGGGTCAATACTCAAGGCTCGAATCGGCAACAATAGTGAATTTTCAGCCTTAGCCGTTACAATTTCACTCGTGCCACTCATATTGAGCAAAATAGGCGTATTACTGTTGTCATTTGGTTTGCTCACCCCCACTTTTACTTTGTAATTGACCACACTGCCGCTATTTGTGCCGACAGTAGCAATTGACCGCACTTTGCCGTCAAAGATGGCATCGGGATAGGTTTGCAAACGCGCCCGTGCCTCTTGTCCAACCCGCACTGCCCCTAAATCCGCTTCTTCAACATCCACCTCAAAAACTGGCTCAGTAAATTCGGCAACCTGCACCGCCATTGCCCCCATATTGGCCCAATCACCTACACCCACTTTTACAGCGGTCACCAACCCATCAAATGGCGCGACAATGGTGGCCTTAGCGATATTGTCTTCGGCACTTTGCCACGCGGCATAAGTTTGGTCAACCTTGGCTTTTTGTTGGGCGATGGTCTCCTCAACAGGGTTCAAATTCTCAAGCTTGGTTTTAGCCGCAGTAACTTGCGATTGCGCATTTGCAATTGTGCCTTCTTTCGGTTTATCAAACGCCTTGTTATAGTTGGCAATGGCCGCGCTATAGTCATTTTGGGCTTTTGAATAATCTAATTTAGCATTGTCTAACGCTCGCTCAAGGTTTGCTTTGGCCGCCGCGTAATCATTTTGGGCTTTTTCTAAATTGAGCCGCGCCGTGTCAAAACTTTTGTCATAATTGGCTTTGGCAACTTGATAATTATTGGTCGCCTGCTCCAACTCTAAACCAGCTGGACTCCCGCCAATCCCCGCTGGGTTGGCTTTATAAGCCCGATCGTAAGACGCTTGTTTGGTTTTTAACGTGGCCTCGGCGTTGGCTAAGGTGGCTTTCAAATTGTTAATGTCTTGCGATGACCCCGCCGCCTCGGTCTGGCGTTGGCGCAACGTCGCTTCGGCATTCGCCAACGTGGCCCGCAAACTATTAATATCTTGCGATTTGCCCTCAGCCGCCAATTTGCGCGATTCCAACGTCACCTTGGCGTTATTCATGGTGGCAAGCAAACTGCCAGTCTCGTTATAGGTTGGCTTTTTAAATAAATCGTTATACGCCGCCTGCGCACTGTCTAATGAGGCTTTGGCCGAAGCGACATCTTGCGCCGTTGGCCCCTTAACCGTCAAACTATAGGCCGCTTGGGCGCTAATATAGTTGGCATATTGCTGCTGGGCAGTCAATTTCAAATCGCTGGTTTCTTGAATCGCCAGCGCTTGCCCCGCCTTCACCTGATCACCCTCACTCACCAAAATTTTGGCGATCACACCTGAGCGTGGAAATGCCACCGACGATGTCGTCTTGGCCGTAATTTTGCCAGTCGCAATAATCCGATTTTCAATCGTGCCTTTGGTCACGGTTACTTTTTCAGCGTTGGCAAACGGGTCATTTTGGGGGCGGCCTACCACTGTGTTCACTTGCGAACATGCTGCAAGTGACAAACTCGCCGTCGCCATCACAGCAATTATTTTTAAATTTAATCCTTTCATCTTAGCCATGAGCATAAAAGTTAACCCAACTTTTCGCCAGTGTGTGCAGTCATTTAATGAAAAATGACAGGAGTCACATCTCAGCCAATGGGATAATTCGCCCCCGCAAATAATCTTGCGTGGCACAAAAGTGCAATAACGCAGATTGGCCCCAGCGGGCAAATTAGCCCGCCATGCCTTGGGGCATCGATTTTTTATCATGAAACGAACAGATATCCACTCAATTTTGGTCATTGGTGCCGGTCCCATCGTCATTGGGCAAGCGTGTGAATTCGATTATTCTGGGGTGCAAGCCTGCAAAGTATTGCGTCGTGAAGGTTACCGTGTCATTTTGGTCAATTCAAACCCAGCCACCATCATGACCGACCCCGAATTTGCCGATGCGACTTATATCGAACCCCTCACCCCCGAAATGGTGGAGCAAATCATCATTAAAGAAAAACCCGATGCCGTGCTGCCCACCGTCGGCGGCCAAACCGCATTAAATTTGGCGATGGATTTGCACAAACAAGGCATTTTGGCAAAACATGGCGTTATTTTGCTGGGCGCACAACCCGAAGCGATTGATTTGGCCGAAGACCGCCTCAAATTTAAAGAGGCCATGACCAAAGCCGGGCTGTCATTGCCCAAAGGCGATGTGGCCCGCACGGTGGAAGAAGCGCAAAAAATTGCCGACGAAGTCGGCCTGCCCTGTCTCATTCGCCCCTCGTTTACCCTCGGCGGCAGCGGCGGCGGCATTGTGTTTACCCAAGATGAATTTCAGCGCAAAGTTGAACACGGGCTGCGCGAATCGCCCGTGCACGAAGTCTTGATCGAGCAAAGCGTATTGGGCTGGAAAGAATATGAACTCGAGGTGATGCGTGACTGCAAAAACAATTTTGTGGTGGTATGCAGCATCGAAAACCTCGACCCGATGGGTGTGCACACCGGCGACAGCATCACGGTTGCGCCCGCCCAAACCCTGACCGACCGCGAATATCAGCGGCTGCGCGACCAAGCGCGGGTGGTGATGAACACGGTCGGGGTTGAGACCGGCGGCAGCAATGTGCAATTTGCCGTTAACCCCAAGAATGGCGATGTCGTCATCATCGAGATGAACCCGCGCGTCAGCCGCTCATCGGCCTTGGCCAGCAAAGCCACCGGCTTTCCCATCGCCAAAATTGCGGCGTTGCTGGCGGTCGGTTATTCGTTGGATGAGATCCCAAACGACATCACGCGCGTCACCCCCGCCTCATTCGAGCCAAGCATCGATTACTGCGTGGTCAAATTTCCGCGCTGGGCCTTCGAGAAATTCCCCGGCGCCGACCCCACGCTTGGCCCACAAATGAAATCAGTCGGCGAGGTGATGGCGATTGGCCGCACCTTCCCCGAAGCCATGAACAAGGCGTTGCGCGGGTTAGAGTTGAAAATTGAGACCGACAAATGGACACTCGGCGACGATATCGCCCAATTGGGCATCCCCACCGCCCAGCGTTTCTTTAAAACGCTCGATGCCATGCGGGCGGGCGTCAGCCAAGCCGACATTTGCGCCGTCACCCATTTTGACCCGTGGTTTGTGGCCCAAATGCAATTGATTGTGGATTTGGAGAAGGAGATTAAGGATTGGGGATTAGGGATTAAGGATGAAGGATTAGGGATGAAGGATGAAGGATTAGGGATGAAGGATGAAAGATTAGGGATGAAGGATGAAGGATTAGGGATGAATGCCACAACTCCCCAATCCCCAATCCCTAATCCCCAATCCCCAATCCCTAATCCCCAATCCCTAATCCCCATCCTCCGCCGCGCCAAACGCATGGGCATCAGCGATGTGCGAATTGCAGAATTGATTAACAAGCAACCCATCAACCCATCAACCCATCAACCCATCAACCAAACCCACATCCGCCAACTGCGCCTCAGCCACGACATACGCGCCAAGTTTTACCGCGTAGACACCTGTGCCGCCGAATTTGAGGCCCACACGCCGTATCTATATTCACATTACGAGCGCTTAGACGAAGCAGAGCCGACCAACAATCGTAAGATTGTCATTTTGGGCGGCGGGCCAAACCGCATCGGGCAAGGCATCGAGTTTGATTATTGTTGTGTGCAGGCCTGTTTGTCGCTGCGCGAGATGGGCATCGAGACCATCATGATCAACTGCAACCCCGAAACCGTCAGCACCGACTATGACACCGCCGACCGGTTGTATTTTGAGCCGCTGACCTTGGAAGATGTGTTGAATGTGATCGACACCGAAAAGCCCGCAGGCGTGATTGTGCAATTTGGCGGCCAAACACCCATCAACCTCACCCGCGGCCTCGCGGCGGCAGGCGTGCCAATTTTGGGCACCACGCCCGATGCCATCGACTTGGCCGAAGACCGCATTCGCTTCGGCAATTTGTTGGCCGAGCTAGACATCCCAAGCCCAGCTTGGGGCGCGGCCACCTCGCTCGAAGAAGCCAAAGCCATTGCCCAACGCATCGGCTACCCGGTGCTGGTGCGCCCGTCTTACGTTATTGGTGGGCGAGCGATGGAAATTGCCCACGACGACGAGATGCTGGCCAAATTCTTGATCGAGGCCACCCGCGTCTCTGAGGCCAATGCAGCCGGCAAAATCACGGTGCTGATCGACCATTACCTCGAAGATTCATTCGAGGCCGATGTCGATGCCATTGGCGATGGCGACAATGTGGTGGTGGTGGGTGTGATGGAGCACATCGAAGAGGCGGGCGTGCATTCGGGCGACAGCGCCTGTGTCTTGCCGCCCATCAAAATCAGCGCCTATCACGATCAAATTATGCGTGATTACACCGAGCGCCTCGGTGTGGCGTTGCGGGTGAAGGGGCTGATGAATGTGCAATATGCCATCAAAGACGAGATTGTGTATGTGCTCGAGGTCAACCCCCGCGCCTCGCGCACCGTGCCCTATGTCAGCAAAGCCACCGGCTACCCAATCGCCAAATATGCGGCCCAGATCATGGGCGGCAAAACCCTCGACGATCTGGGTTTCACCGAGTCGCCCGATGTCGAAGGTTTTCACATCAAAGAAGTGGTCTTGCCCTTCAAAAAATTCCCGGGGGCCGATTACAAATTGGGGCCAGAGATGAAATCGACCGGCGAGGTGATGGGCAGCGCCGACAGCTTTGGGCACGCCTTTGCCAAGGCCCAGCTCATGGCGGGCGCACCCTTGCCCACCAGCGGCAACGCCCTCATCACGGTCAACGATTTTGATAAAGGCGCAGTGGTCAAAATTGCGCGTGACCTGCATCGGCTCGGCTTCAATCTCATCGCCACGTCTGGCACGGCCAGTATGCTGGCGCGGGTGGGGTTGCCCGTCACCATTGCCAACAAAGTGCATGAGGGCGGCGATCATACGGTTGAATTGGTGCGGCACGGGCAGGTGCAATTGATCATCAACACCCCCATGGGCGCACACGCCCAAGACGACAGCCGCGCCATGCGTATGGCGGCGGTGCTGCATAGCGTGCCGCTGCTCACCACCCTCAGCGCCGCCACCGCCGCCGTTCAGGGCATCGCCGCGCTCAAGAAGGGCAAGTTGACGGTGCAGAGCTTGCAGGATCGGTTTCGGGCGAAGGGAAAATAAGTAGGGAGTGGGGATTGGGGATTTAATTTCACACAAAGACGCAAAGGCGCAAAAAAATATACCTTTGCGCCTTTGCGCTTTTGCGCGAAATTAATTTTTGATACCCCCCAAGCCTCAATCGCTTAGCAATCAATCGCTATGCGACGCAACAACTTGGAGATTCGATTCGCTTGAGCGTGTTAAGCCAGGGCGGATGATGGTGCTCGTTGATGACGACAATGGCGAAGGTTATAATGGGTTTTGTGAGGAGAGGACTATAAATGAAACCCCAAGCTGGTGAAGGCGGGCGAGGCAGCCTAATTGATTTTGCATTGATTTTGATCTTATTTGGCGTGGTGCTGGTGGTCATCATGGTCTTGCTTGGCCCAGCCATTACCGATTTTCTCAATCGGCTGGTGTCGCAGTCATAAACATGAAACTCAGCGTTGGCGCTACCGCCCCCGACCTTAGCATCACCACTATCACACATCAGGGCATGGCCTTGTCGCAATTGTGGCAAGCCCAGCCAATTGTGCTGGCCTTTTTGCGTCATTTTGGTTGAATATTTTGCCGTGCCGAATTAGCTAGGTTAGCTAAACTCAACCCGCAGATCGAGGCCCGCGGGGGCAAATTGGTGGTGATGACGCTCAGCCAACCCGCCGAGACCGCCGAATTTTGTGGCGAACGCGCCCCGGGCGTGGCCTGTTATTCAGACCCCGCCGCCGAGGGGTTTGGGCTGTATGGCTTAACCCGCGGCAATTTATTGCAAATGTTTGGGCCAGAGGTGATCGGCGCAGCCGTCAAAGCCTCGACCCAAGGGCACAGCTTGGGCAAGGTGGCGGCAGACCCGTGGCAAATGCCCGGCACCTTCGTCATCGATCAACATGGCAAGCTGCGGCTGGCCTATTACAGCAAACACGCCGGCGATTACCCACCCGAACATGTGATTTTGGAGGCATTGTAGCAGGGGGCAAAGTAGCAGAGTAGCAAGTGGCAAGTAGCAAATTGCAACTCTGCCACGCTGCAACCTGCAACTCTGCCCCTCCCCAAAAATGAAACTAAGCCCCGAACAAAAACGACTACTTGCCGCCATCGCGGCTGGTCAGCGACTCAAAGATCACCGTGATATCGAAGGCGGCAAAAATTACCGGCTGTATGCCCTTGATGGCGCAGCCCAAGTCATTCAGTCATCCGATGTGGCGGCCTTGGTCGAGCTTGGCTTGATCAGCAGCAACAAAAAATTTCCATCGGCCACCTATTGGCTCACCCCGCAAGGGCAGCAATGCGTCATTGGTTTAACTTGACAATGTCAGATTAAAAAGACGTATGCCGATTTCACTATACCCTCCTCTGCCTCCGGCAGAGGAGGGTATAGTGAAATCGGCGAAAACTTGTTTTCATTTGCTAATATGACAATGTTAAGCTAGGCAGTGAGTGAAAATCAAAAAAAACAAGGATAGACAGGATGAACAGGTTATTTTTATCCTGTTCATCCTGTCTATCCTTGTTTTTTTAATTCGACTTACACCCCGCATGATCAACCCATACCCCGCGTGCGGCCTGTTGCAACGCCGCCCGAAACGCTGGCGGCATCGTCATCTTGACCATGCGGTCGCCCTGCATCTGCACACACACATACACCGTCTCGACCGTCGCAACAACAGCGGGTTGCCCATAAATGCGGAACTCGGTGCGCATGGTAAATGAGGTATTGCCAAGCTGAAGCGGCACAATCGACAAGGCCAAGACCTGATCAAAACGGGCTGGCGCTTTCCATTCGGTCGTCTGCTTCACCAATTGATAATCAATCAGCCCCGTCATCATGGGGTCGGCGTAGCCGATAGCGCGGGTGAATTCATACACCGCAATATCAACATAATCGCCATAACGGGCGTTAAACACCACTTTTTGCGCGTCACATTCTTGGTAACGCACCCGCAGGGTATATAAAAATGGGTCGAGGTGAATCATGCCACACCCACCTCAACCTGATAATGGATCTGCTCACCGGGCGCGAGGTCACGCAGGCGGCCTTGGCTGCGGCGCAAGGCGCGTGGCCCCTCATGCGTCGTGCAAGGTTCGATGGCGTTGACATATGACCCCGCTTGCAACATCTTCCATTGCGACAACGCGGGCAATTCGGCAGCACGATAACGCACAAAGACATCGGGGCCAATGCGACTGCGCAAATAAGCCGTCACGCTACCATCGGCAGTTGGGCGCGGGTTATGAAAAAACACTTGCGCCTGCGTTGCTGGGTCAGCAGGGGCAAAATCGGTATAATCGCTGGCGGCAACCGCAACATCTGCCCCAAACATCGTGGTTACATCATGCGTGTCAACCTCTAGCCGCGTACCCGGCGCAATGACCGGAAAACCAAAGTTGATGTGATACAGCATCATATGCGGAACCGGCACAAACGAGTCATTCAGCACCGTATCTTCAATCTTAAGCGTACTTGCGCCCAGCTTGGTGCTAATTCGCCGATAAAGCACCAAATTAGGGGCAGGCAATTGGGCCTCGCGCACCTCACCTTCAATCCGCAACACATAATCATCCCCCTCCCATCCGGCAAAAGTGCGCACATGGGTAGGGGCAATGTGGCTGATGCGACCATGCAGCCCCCATTTTTGGCCTTCACTCTCTTCGGTTTGACCAAAATGCGACAAGCCGCACGTGGTCACCAAGCCACCGCCAAAGGTGCGCACCCAATTGCCCTCTTCTGGCTCATAAAAAGCCGGCCCACCAAGCGCCGGGTGCAGCCACGCCAATGATGCCCCTTTATATTCAGCTGGGCCAATGTCCATCCCACGATCAATCCAAACAGTAAAACGAAACCCGCTGCCCGTCCAAACCTCGGCGGCCCGCATGCCGCGGGCCTTGCCTTCGCTATATTCAACCAGCCGCACCCCGGCCAGTTGGTCGATGGTGGCGGTATGGGCGCGTAGCTCGGCAGGGCTAAATTGTTGACCAAAAATATGTGGCATAACCTTAATTGCTCCTTTTAACCTATTTTAACGTTATCGGCGTTTCATTCCATGCAAAAAAGCGAGTCGCAAACCCGCGATCTTAAGCCTGTCCAAAAGTCAGCCGTGCGCTTAACCCGTCATCTCCGCGAACGCGGAGATCCATAACGAGGCAGATGAAAATGTGGCAATCGCCTCAAATTGATGCCCGCCGCGTTATGGATTCCCTCCTTCGAGGGAATGACGGGTTAAGCTGAGACCTTAATTTAAGACGATTGCGCTTTTGCAGGAACAAGAAGGCGACTTTTGGTCAGCCTTACCTGCGGTCTTAAGCCTTGTTTGGTATAGCTATAATATAGATAGATGATTCTTGATCTAAAAGACGTGCAATTTTTGGTAGACAGCTCAGGAAACCCAAGTGGTGTGCTTATAACGCCTTGGGCTTGGGCACGCCTTGCCGAGTTGTTGTCGTTGCCACCCTTAACGATAAATAAGAATATTGCTTCATCATTATCATTCCCTAGTGATATACAAGATTTAGAAGCAAATCAACTGCGCCACCAATTTGAACGTCATATAGGCGGGGTAAGCTTGGGTCACCCTACTGATATGAATAATGATCAAATAGATGCTGATATCGCAAGCCAAATATGAACGCGATTTTTCTGGACACTTCGGGTCTATTTTGTTTACATCACAGAGATGAAATTTATCATTTTCAGGCTAAAGATTACTTTAATAACGTAAAGCAAAAAGTAACCCATAGCTATGTGCTCTCCGAATTCGTCGCCTTAGCGCAAGCGCGACGACTGCCTCGGTTATCAGCCCTATCTTATATTTCAGATATCGTTACACACCCAGATTTGCAAACGATTTGGGTGGATAGAACATTGCACGACAAGGCAATGACATTACTAAAAACACGCTTAGATAAGACATATTCGCTTTGTGACGCAGTTAGCTTTGTTGTAATGCAACAACTTCTCATTACAGATGCGTTAACAACGGATCATCACTTCACTCAAGCAGGATTTCAACAATTACTAACACTTAATTAATTTTCGGGAGAAAACAATAAAATGAAACTGGTTGTCACTGGATCAAAAGGCCTCATTGGCCGACACACTGTCGAATACGCCAATACCCAACCCGGCGTAGCGGTTTTTGGCGTAGATCATGTTGGGGTGGGCAGTTGGCCCAATCACTACCGCATGGCCGACTTGACCGACTTGGGTCAAACCTATAGCGCCTTGGCGGGGGCCGATGCCGTTGTACATTTGGCGGCCATCCCCGATCATGGCATGGTCGAAGAGCCGAAATTGTTCATGTCAAACATCGCCAGCACCTATAATGTGTTTGAAGCTGCTCGTAATTTAGGCATCAAGCGCGTGGTGTGGGCCTCGTCCATTCAAGTCAATCGCACCGTATTGATGCAGCACGACACCCGCTATCAATATTTGCCCATCGACGAGGCGCACCCGGTTGACCCACAAAACGACTATGCACTTTCAAAATATGTGGGCGAGGTGATGGCCGAAAGCTATGCCAAAACCTATGGGCTGTCGGTCGTCAGCCTGCGCTTTACTGCGATCACCCACCCCGATAATATGAAAGACTGGCCTTGGGCCAAAGCCACCGCCCCCCATTGGGCGCTCTATGCCTATGCCGATGTGCGCGATGCCGCCCGCGCTTGTTTCTTAGCGGCAACGACCGAGTTGCCTTCACACTCACACCACGTAGCCTTCATCGTCGCCAAAGATAGCATGGTCGCTACGCCCTCTGCCGAAATCGCCAGCCAATTTTTCCCTGATGCCGAGGTGCGCGGCGATTTGAGCGGCAATGTTTCGTTGGTGAGCAACGCCACCGCTAAGCGTTTGTTTGGCTTCGAGGCGCAATATTCTTGCCGCAAATAAAAATGAAACCCATAACCCAGCACTTGATGCAAGAGTGCAGACACCTACAACAAGGCCTTTAAAGTGGCACGCAGTGAATTGCGTGGCGGCCCGTTGAAAGCCGTGCCAGTTCTGATCCTTGGGCGGGGGTTTTGGTTAAATTTTCGGGGAGTTCGCGCCCATAAGGTTCGCGTTGCTTGACCTCACAGGTGAATGAAGATTGATGCAAAAACAAGGATAGACAAGATGAAAAAGATAAAAATATCCTGTTCATCTTGTCTATCCTTGTTTTTTAACCCAACTTACATGGCTACTATATTATAGGCTGTCAACGACATCACCACAGCGTCGCCCATTTGCGATTGCCTGCCGGTGAATTTTGCGGTCTGAAACAAACAAGGTGGCTGTGTTCTTCTTGGCTGTTGCGGCAGGTAGCAAGCGGAAAATTGCCGC
>CAMDWA010000022.1 GCA_945877855.1 Thermoflexus hugenholtzii JAD2
CGCACTGTTTCTAGCCAGCCACACCTTTCACATCAAATACAGCACCCAAGTGATGCTCGAAGCGTTGCCCTCGCTGACCAGCCTACTGTGTGTGTTGGCCTATCTAAAAGCCCAACCTGCCCCACATACGCGGCGGGCATGGCTACTACTCAGCGCCATCATGTTGGGCCTTACCGCCGCCTCAAAATATTTATATGTCGTGGCGGGCGTGGCGGTGTTGCTCGATTGGGTCTTACGCGCCACATCGGCCCATCGCCCCACACCCATCTTACGTGGGCTAGTTGGCCCGCTGATCTGGGGCGGGTTGGGCGTACTGGTCTTTTTTGCGGTGCAGCCCTATTTGTGGGCCGACCCAATCACGCGCCTCAGCGAAAGCGTGTTGTATCACGGGGGCTTTGCCCAAAGCGCCCATGTGCAAAATGCAGGTTTGCCTTGGTGGCAACCGCTGCTCTATTTGTTTAGCACCTTGCCCGGCCTACGCATGTCCCCCACCTTCGCTTATCTTGCCTTGCCCGATGTCTGGTTTACACTGTTGGCGCTAGTCGGGCTAAGGCACACTTGGCACAAACAGCGCCTGTGGGTGATCTGGTTTGGCTTGGCTTTGCTGTTTTTGTTACTATGGAACACCAAATGGCCGCAATACATGCTCATTCTCAGCGCACCCTTATGCATGATGGCCGCCGATGGGGCACGCGAGGTGCTATGGCCGGCCTTGCGGCGCTGGGCACACGCCGCCCGCCACCCCCAACGCCCGCCATTCAACTGGGCACAAGCGTGGGGCGAATGGAAAACCGCGCTGCCTTGGCTGCTGCCCGGGGCCATCGCCTTGTTATTGCTCAGCGGTTTCCCGCTGCTTTACACCTTCTTCATGGCCTTAACCGACCTTAATGCCCGCAGCATTCGCGATGCCCTAAATGGCGCAGTCGTGCAGCAAGCCTTGGGCGGGTTGGTTGGCGCATTCCCCGCCAATGTCACCGTCGACATCATGCGCGGGCGGGCCGCCCAAAACAGCCAAGTCAGTTATGCTGGCTTTGGCTTGCTGGCCCAATTGTTTAGCCTTGGCAGCAGTGGCGGCTTAAATCTGGTGTTGTTCACCGATATTATTTGGATGGTGTTGTCGGTCACGGCCCAAAGCATCATGGGCGTAGCCGTAGCATTGTTGCTCAATGGCAAACGGCTGCGCTTTGCCCGCGCTTGGCGCACCCTGTTTATCTTGCCTTGGGCTGTGCCAGAATTTGTTGGGGCCATTGCATGGGGCAATATTTTTGAACCCGAAGCGGGCTTGGTGGCGTGGCTTTTGGGCACGGTCTTTGCATGGCGCAGCAGTGTCGGGTTAACCTTGTTGGTCTTGCTGGTTGCCGCCACCTGGATGGGCTTCCCGATGGTCATGCTGGCCGCCAGTGCCGCGCTCAAACTCATCCCCATCGAAACCAAAGAAGCCGCGCAACTGGATGGCGCCTCGCGCTGGCAAACCCTGCGTTGGATCACCCTGCCCTTGCTTGCGCCACTGGTCACGCCCGTCATCCTCATCCGCGCCATCGCGGCCTTTAACCAGTTTTATCTGTTCGATGGCTTGCATCCGCCCCTGTTTAACACCCTCAGCCACATTTCATATCAGGTGTTCGACCCCTCGGGTGGCTATGGCGGGCAATTTGCCGTCTCAGCCGCCATCAATTTGCTCAATGTGTTGGTGTTGATTATTTTGCTGGTTATTTTTAACAAACGCACCCGCGCCGCCGAAGGGGTGACCTATGTTTAAGCCACAGCCCGGGCTGGCGCTAGGCTGTGTGCGGCAAATGGCCTTGTGCGCAGTCGCGGCATTCGTGCTGCTGCCCATTGTCACCTTGGGGGTGATTGCCTTCGACGGCACGCTCAACAGCGCCCGTATTTTAGAATTTCGCTGGCTGCCGCGCCGTTTTAGCCTTGAACCGTTTCACATTGCATGGACCAGCCCGGCCCAAAATCAGCCCTTCACCCAATTTTTGGTCAATAGCCTGTTGTTGTCGGGCGGCAGCGCCGCGCTGGTGCTGGTTGGCGGCGCAAGTATGGCCTATGCCTTTGCGCGGATGCGCTTTGTCGGTCGCAAATTGGGGTTGTTTGCCTTGTTGGTCGGGGCCTTTTTGCCGCCGGTGGCGCTCATGGTTCCCCTGTATTTGCTGCTCACAAGCTTAGGCATTCGCACCACCTTATGGGGCTTGCTGGCAACGTACACCGCCTTTGCCCTGCCGTTGGCCATTTGGAACATGCGCGCAGCCTTTCAGGCCGTGCCGCGTGAGTTAGAAGAAGCGGCCTTTCTCGACGGGGCCGGGCCATTCAACACCTTTATGCGGGTGGCCTTACCGATGGCGCTGCCGCCCATCTTGGTGGCAGGCCTGATCGCATTTTTGGGGGCCTATACCGAGTTTGCAATGGGCTGGCTGTTGCTCAATGACCCCGAACGCATGACCTTGGCGATGGCCTTGCGCAACATGAGTGGTTATTTTGCCAGTGCTTGGAATGTGTTGGCAGCCTTTACCCTGCTCATGTGCGCCCCCGTCATCGTGGTATTTTTGACGCTGCAAAACTATTTACTCAATGGCTTGGTGGTGGATATCGCGTCGGATCTGTGAGCTGTGTCCATAACCGGACAGGCATCATTGGCACGAAACCATTCGCCCCTCCCCCAACCCCTCCCGCAAGCGGGAGGGGAGTGCGACTCCTCCCCCGCTTGCGGGGGAGGCTGGGAGGGGGGATATTGGCGAATTTTGTAAGAGTCAAGATCATAGTGAAAGCATAAGATCATCATTTTTGCACAACCTCTGTCATTTCTCGCCCGGCTAAAAATGATGGGATCCGGCCTTACTAAAAATTTAATCTTACCCAAATGCCTGTTTTAAGGAATTTCTAAATAGGAGGGAGGGGATTTTCTAAATTTTATGTTAATATCGCGATTATTACTCTTAACTGGGAGTTTTTCCGTGAAATCCTTTCCCCTCTCATATATTTCTTTCAAAAAACACAAACGCTACTTCCCGCTCATTCTCATTTTAGCCACCATTTCACTGGGGCAATTGCCCCTACCGGCCCTTGCTGCGACTTGGACCGCTGACACCTCTGGCACGACGGCTCAGTTGAATGGTGTCTCTTGCGCCAGCAGCAGCTTTTGTAAGGCGGTGGGGAGTAGTGGCACCATTTTAAGCTGGGATGGCAGCGCATGGTCGGCTGACACCTCTGGCACGACGAGTATTTTGTTTAGCGTATCCTGCGTCAGCAATAGCTTTTGTAAGGCGGTGGGTCAAAATGGCACTATTTTAAGCTGGGATGGTAGCACATGGTCGGCTGACACCTCTAACACGTCGAATAGTTTGAATGGTGTCTCCTGCGCCAGCAACAGCTTTTGTAAGGCGGTGGGTCAGGCCAGCAAGATTGTAAGCTGGAATGGCAGTGCATGGTCGGCTGACACCTCTGTCCCATCAGTTACTTTGAATGGTGTCTCCTGCGCCAGCGACAGCTTTTGTAAGGTGGTAGGGAATGTTGGCACCATTTTAAGCTGGAACGGCAGCGCATGGTCGACTGCCAGCGCTGGCACGACGGATTATGTGAAAAACGTCTCCTGCCTCAGCAGCAGCTTTTGTAAGGCGGTGGGTCAAAATGGCAGGGTTCTAAGCTGGGATGGCAGCGCATGGTCGGCTGACACCTCTGGCACGACGAATAGTTTGAATGGTGTCTCCTGCGCCAGCAGCAGCCTTTGTAAGGCGGTAGGTTTTAGTAACACGGTTATAAGCTGGGATGGCAGCGCATGGTCGGCTGACAGCGCTAGCACAACGAATAGCGTCTCCTGCGTCAGCGGCAGCCTTTGTAAAGCGGTAGGGACGAGTAGCAAGATTTTTTCGTTGGGAATCGCCACAACAGAGACACCCACCCCCACACCAACCGCCACCGCGGCGACAACAGAGACACCTACCCCCACACCAACCGCCACCGCGGCGGCAACAGAGACACCCACCCCCACACCAACCGCCACGGCGGCGGCAACAGAGACATCCACCCACACCCCCACACCAACCGCAACGGCAACGGCAACAAGCACCCCGCCTGCCACGCCGCCCCCGCCCCCTGCGCCCGGGGCCGATTTTGCCCAAACCCAAAAATTAACACCAACCAAGTGCAACTGAGTGTGCCCACGATCGGCGGCATCACGGTTGTTCCCGCCGGCGGCAGCATCAGCGACAACAAGACCTATGAAATTGGGTTGCCCATCCAAAACACCTCGCCAGCCGCGGCCTCGGCCGTGTTAGCCCGTCTCGACATTCCGGCTGGGCTACAGGTGACCTCGGTCAAATGGCAGAAAACCGGACAGTGGTATGTCGATGGCAACCTGCCAAGAACCTGCAGCTATGATGGCCGCACCGCTTATTGTGGCATTGGTCAATTGTGGTCGGGCATGACCGCGACCATCACCGTGCGGTTTTCGGCGGCCCCCGGCCAATACAGCTTGGGCATCGCGGCTGAAGATTTGGCCCTTTATGATGCGCCGGGCAACCGCACCACCCTGCAATTCAACGTAAATTAACCCCGCCGAACCCCCAAGTTAGGCAAGTCTCGGAGGTCAAGGCAGCTTGGCCCCTCAACTAAAATGAAGTTCATGCGCAAAGGCTTGCGCATGAACTTCATTTTATTGTATATCACGCTTATCATTCCGAAATTCAAAGACGCGGCTCAGAAAATTCGCGTCCAACAAGTTGGAGAAACTTATAACCTCTAAGTGTCATCCCGACGCGCAGCGAGGGATCCCTGAAGATTAAATTGGGCAAATATGTAGTCAGGTCAGTTGAGATTTTGACCTGCCATTGTGACGCTTGTGTCAGTTTAGGCAACAGGGATCCCTCACAGTTTACCCTGAGTTTATCGAAGGGTATCGGGATGACGCATCGAATATATGAATATATCTAAGTTTCTGAGCAATACATAGACGCTGAGCGGTGCAAGGTGTCCAGCAAGGTAGAAAAACTTATTGCCTCATCGGGATGACGATTTTCATATTGGCGTTTATTGACAATATCGAGCGCATTTAAAGAACGCACAAACCTAAAATGCATCAAACGAAATCTGCTCACTCGGCACATGCAACGACTTGAGCATAAGCGTAGCCGATTGGATCATGGCGGGTGGCCCACACAAATAATATTCAATGGCGGTGGGGTCGCGGTGGGTAGCCAGATACTCATTTTGCAGCACCTCGTGAATAAAGCCAGTGCTGCCTTGCCATGCATCGCTAGGCAATGGCTCAGACAACGCCACATGAAAGCTAAAGTTGGGGTGTTGCTGCGCCAACGCACCAAAATAATCTTGATAAAACAGCTCTTGGGCGCTGCGTGCGCCATACCAATAGCTGATTTTGCGTGCGGTTTTGCTATTTTCGAGCAAATGCGAAATATGGGACCGCAAGGGGGCCATACCCGCCCCGCCGCCCAGATACACCATCTCACGCAGGGTAGGCCGCATCAAAAAGTCGCCAAACGGGCCGATGGCGCTGACGGTATCACCCGCTTTCAGCGAAAATGCATAGGTTGAGCCAACGCCGGCCGGGCAATCTTGCCCACGCGGCGGGGTGGCGATGCGAATATTAAAACGCACGTGTTTGTCTTTGAGCGGGGTTGAGGCAAATGAATAATTGCGCCGACACGCCACCGCATTGCCAACCACCGAGTCGAACACATGCTGCCGCTGCCACACTTCGGCATAGGGTTGCTGCACTTCGATGCCATGCAAACTGCGCTCAGCATAGGCCGGAATGTTCAATTGCAAATATTGCCCAGCCTGATAGTTGAGGGCAGGTGAATCGGCAGTCGGCGCTAGCACCAATTCTTTGATAAAGGTCGCCACATTGTCGTTGCTCACCACGTTAAAGGTATACACCTTTTGCGCTGTTTTTGCACCCAAGCCCCCCGCCGAGTTGAGGTCAAGCGCGATTACGCCATCACGTTCACGCACCTGATAGGTCTTAAGCGCCAAACACGCGGGGGCGCGTTGGGATGAACCATCTCGAAAATCGAAGCGCCCGTTATGTTTGGGGCACTCGATCTGATTGCCCAACACCAAGCCATCGGCCAAATGGGCATTGCCATGCGTGCAAATACCCTCGCTGGCGTGTAATGTGCCAGCGGCAGTGCGATAAATGGCATAGGTTTTATTGTCGTGGTCAAAACGCAACACATCGGCTTTTTTGAGTTGGGCGGCAGGGCACACCTCAATCCAGCCATCAACCGCCACCCGTCCCGCCGCCGTCACCGCTTTTGCCAAATAAGGCGCTTCGATCTTGCTAAATGGGGTTGGAATGACGCGCTTGACATAATAAGCGGGGTCTTTGCGCTGACGCAACACCGCCGGAATAATTTCACGATAGGCTTCGCGTAAGCCATTGTAGGGTTTGGGCATATCGGCCTTGACCAACGCGTGCAAGCGCGGCAAGGCATGATAAGGGACGAGGGGGAACATGTGATGCTCGACGTGATAATTCATGTTCAAATATAAATAGCGATTGAGCCGATTCATATACACGGTGCGGCAATTGAGGCGATGGTCGAGCACATTTTCGGCCAGCCCAGCATGTTGGGTGAGGCCATACACCACCATGAGCCACGAGCCATAAAAATTGGGCAGCCCGACCAACATCAGCGGCAAAATGCTGCCAAGGTAAATCGCCAAGCCAATGACACAGGCATAAATCAAGACATAAATCCGCGCGCGCCAAATCACCGCGTTATATTGCGATTCTGGCAAAAAGGTCAATTCTTCGGGTGTAAAACGCCCAACACAATGCAAGGCCACCTCACGCATATATTTTCGGGTGGCACCCAACCCCACAAAACCAGTCATCAGATTAAACAAATTGGTCGGTCGTTGCACTGCAATTTCGGGGTCACGCCCAACAATGATGGTGTCGCTATGATGACGGGTGTGGCTCCAACGCCAAATAACAGACTCGCGCCGCACCATAAACGAGGCAATTTCATACAGGGCATTGTTCATCCAATCGGTTTTAAACGCCGTGCCATGCCCAGCCTCATGCCAACGCGCATCTGAAGTAGAGCCATAAAGCACGCCATAGGCCGCAAATGGCAAGATGGCCCACCACGTGCCCCACAATGCAATGCCTGCCGCCGCAAAACCAAACAACAGCGCAAACCACAAGATCGTGTCACGCAATGCCGGGCCATCGCGGCGCTCGAGCAAGGCTCGCATTTGTTCTTTTGGCACAGGCGAGGTATACCAACGCGCCTCGGCTAACCCTTGCTCAATGGCACGGGCCGTCTCTTGCCCCACCAAGCTATAGTCTTTGCCCAGTGGCTTTGTCATTTGGGTGAGTGTTGTCATGGCTAAATGATAGCATTTAATTACAAACCTCGGAGGTCTTAGCACAAGTTGCGGCTACAACATCAAGCTGCGCTAAGACCTCCGAGGTTTTAGCAAAGACCTCGAGGATTTAATCTAAATCATTTCCCTTTCCCTTCTTAACAAAATCCAAATAACTTTTGCTTAAGCTTACAAGCAACAACTCGAAAAAATAAAAAACAGGCCGCACACAAGATTGTGTGTCGGCCCAAACTTAGCCAGAGGCTTAAGATGAAAACAACAATTACGCCATATTCCAAAAACACCCAACCGTTTTACGCAAAAATCGGGGCATTAGGGTTAATCACAACCAGTCTGTTATTGGGCGCATGTGCTGGCCCCCAGCGCATCCAAGCGCCCCTACCGGCAAATCCGCCAGTGTCGCAAGTGCCAGCCATCGGCAATATCGGCGCAGGCCAAACCCAAACTAGCCCAAATTCAACCGCAGCATTGCCCCGCGCAAATCAAGCGCCAGCCCCAACCCCCGTGACGGCCCCCAATAACACATCACCCGCGCCTGCCAGCAAATTGGCGGTTGTCAATGGTAGCTTCACCGGCGATTGCACCAATTATCGGTTTCAAAAAGTAAGCGCCAACCCCAAAAACAGCGCTTATGCCGCACCCATCCTCACCTTTAGCTGCAATGGCAATACCGTCACGATCAAGAGCAACGGCATTCCCAATTTTGAATATGTGCAAACCAACCCCAACCGGCTGCAAGCGCAAAATTACACTTGGAATATCGCCCAAAAACCAGCCCGTGCCAATGCCATCACGGCAGTGCCGATGGGTGGGCCATCGGCTATCGCTGTCAATGGCATCCCCATTTTTGGCCCAACCGAAGCGCCAAATGACGGCTACCAAGACCCTTATTTGCAAGGCATCCTCGATTTTTGCAGTGGGCATCCCGCCCAACGCGGTGATTATCATTTTCATGCCCGCCCCAACTGCATCTTAAGTGATAGCGAGCTAAAAAAGCCGGGCACTGTCATTGGGTATGCCTTCGATGGCTTCCCCATTCTCAGCCCCTATGTCTGCGCCGATGCCGCTTGCAGCAGCACGAAAAAGCTCAACAGCAGTTGGCGGGTCACCTCTGCCACAGCCAAAAATGCCTGGGAAAAACACAGCTATGTAGCAGGGGCTGGCGATTTAGACCGTTGTAATGGGCTAAATCAGCCCGATGGCAGCTATGCCTATTACGCGACCGACAGCTTCCCCTATTTTATGGGTTGTTATGTTGGCACACCGGCCAATATCAGGCCGTAATTGTGGGATAAAAAGTTTTCGCCAAAATCACATGAGCCAAAGCAAGCAAGTTTTCGCCGATTTCACGATACCCTCCCCTGCCGTATGCAGGGGAGGGTATCGTGAAATCGGCATACGTCTTTTTAATGTGACATTGCCAAGTTAAAACACCGCCTAAAGCGCTTTGTGCGCTTTAGGCAATATGCATGGTTGCCGGGCCAAGCAAATTCACCTTCAATTCGTTACGCACTTCAGCCACACCCGGCACAGCCAAAGCGGCACGTTCGGCCTCTTTATACTCGGCCCACGATGACACATAGCCCGAAATCGTCACCACATTGCCATCGGTTGTCACCGCAATACGGTGGGCATCTTGGCTGGCGGTGCGCTGAAAAGCTTGGATGATCGCCGATTGCACATCCCCAATCTGGGCTTTGGGGGTCACGGTAATCTTGTTTGAAATACCGCGCATGCCCTGCACATAACGAATGGCTTTTTCGGCCTCGCGCTTCTCATATTGCCACGCCACATCGCCACTAATGGTGATCCAGCCATGCTCCACTTTTACGCTAATGGCATTGGCTGGCACCATCGTGTTCCAACTCAACACATTTAATACTGCGCCAGCAATTTCTTCGTCGGTGCGGCGGTGGGCGGTGGGCGGGTTCACTTGAATCTCTTCGGCGATCCCGCGCACGCCTGTAAGGCGAGCACATAGCTTCTCGGCAACCACTTTCTGAGCATGGCTTTCACAAAAACCACTGAGGGTGATAATGCCGTTTTTAACCGCAATACCAATATTTGCCGAGGCCAGACGTGGCTCGGCAACAAATGCCGCTAACACATCTTGATGTAATTGCATGTCTGTTTTCATCATTTTTCTCCTTTTGCAAATCGGTTTTTCGTCTAAAAGTGTCAGTATCAATATGATAGTGTCGCCACTCAATTACCCCTCCCCCACCCCCTCCCGTATACGGGAGAGGAGCTTTACCCTTTATGTATTTAATGCTGGGCAAGCTATTCACCAACCCACCCCATATACGGGAGAGGAGCCTTACCCTTTATGTATTTAATGCTGGGCAAGCTATTAACCAACTCACCCCATATACGGGAGGGGAGTGTTACCCCTTCCCCGCTTGCGGGGGAGGCTGGGAGGGGGGTGATATTTCTGTTATGCACTTTCTGGTCGCACCAACACCACCGGCACATGGCTTGCATTCACCAGCCGATTGGCCACACTGCCCAAAAAGAGCTGCTTGAGGCCACTGCGCCCGTGGGTCGTCATGGCAATCACATCGATAGGATGCTGCGCCACATATTGCAAAATCGACTCCGCGGGATCTAGATCTTGCTTCACAACCGCAGTTGCCTTAATTCCAGCTAGGCTAAATTCTTCAACCAAGTCATTTAAATGATGGGTGGCTTCGTCACGCGCCACGCGAATCATATTGGCTGCCCCAACCATGTCTAGCTCATACGAATGCACCAGTTTCAGTTCCATCACTTGCATGAAGGTCACATCACAACCCATTCGTATCGCCATTTGTTTGGCATAAGGCAAAATCTGCTTCGATAACACTGAACCATCGAGGGGGATAAGCATATGAGTAAACATGCTGTCACTTTAACTTGCCAAGCACGAAAATACATCGACTAAGTGGCTATCCATTGCCTAGTTGAATGACCAGTGTCAACGACAAATGCTTTAACACTAGCCATGTGGTTATTTCAATCTCGCCTTCAGCATAGTGTCAATTCGACAACTTTGCGCTACACTTTTTACACCAATAAAGTCACCCATGTATTTAAACACCAAAAATAAATGCATATGTGAGGGGTTATGAAAAAACTATTAATATTAGGGGCTGGCACAGCCGGAACGATGGCAGCCAACCGCTTAAGCCGCTTGCTCGATGCAAGCGAATGGCAGATCACGATTGTCGATCAACACGAGACCCATTATTACCAACCCGGCTATTTATTCATTCCGTTTGGGGTATATGGCAAAAATGATGTGATCAAACCCAAGCGCGATTTTATGCCAAATGGGGTTCATTTGGTCATGTCGGCCATCGAAGCGATTGAAGCAGAACAAAACCGCGTGCGGCTTGCCAATGGGCAAACCCTCGGCTACGATTTCTTAATTATCGCCACTGGGGCCGACATTTACCCTAAACAAACCCCCGGCTTGGGTGAAGATGAATGGGGCAAATCGATTCAAACCTTCTATTCATTCGAAGGCGCAGTTGCGCTGCATGAGCATCTCAAGCATTGGCCGGGCGGGCGCTTGGTGCTAAATGTGGTCGAGAACCCAATTAAATGCCCAGTGGCCCCGCTCGAATTTTTGATGTTGGCCGATTGGTTTTTTAGCGAAAAAGGCATGAGAGACAAAGTGGAATTGATTTACGCCACTCCATTGCCCGGCGCTTTTACCAAACCCAAGGCCTCGAAAATGTTAGGGCATTTGTTGACCGAAAAAGGCATTCAGGTTGTGCCCGAATTTATGATTGAACGGGTTGACCCTGAGGCCAAAAAGATTGTGGCCTATGACGAACAAGAGGTGTCCTATGACCTGTTGGTGAGTGTGCCGCTCAATATGGGGGCCGAGGTGGTGGGCAAAGCTGGGTTAGGCGATGAGCTTAATTTTGTGCCCGTTGATAAACATACCTTTTTATCAACCCGCTTTGCCAATGTGTTTGCCTTGGGCGATGCCGCTGCTGTGCCAGCCTCAAAAGCCGGTTCGGTGGCCCATTTTGCGGTTGAAACATTTGGCGAAAATTTTGTGCGCTATACCGAAGGCCAAGCGCTAAAACCCGTATTTGACGGTCACGCCAATTGCTTTATCGAATCTGGCTTTGGCAAAGGGTTATTGATCGACTTTAATTATGACACCGAGCCACTGCCCGGGCGTTACCCAATGCCGGGGGTTGGGCCGTTTACTTTGCTCGAAGAATCTGAAGCCAACCACTGGGGCAAACTGATGTTTAAGTGGATGTATTGGCATATTTTGCTCAAAGGCAAAGAATTGCCGCTGCCAGCCCAAATGAGCATGGTGGGCAAATGGAGCAAATAGGGGGCAAGATGGAACAGGCAATGTTGGATCTAACCCGTAAGATTGACTTTTTGAGCACCCAAGTGCAATTTTTGACCGAGCAAGCCAAACAGGCCGAACTGGCACGCCAAGCCCGCGAAGAGCTGATTCACGATGCCATGCCCATTGCCAACGACCTGATGCGATTGGCAAGCGCCCAATTGCAAGAAATTGAAGGCGATATGAACCCGCAAAACTTGTTGCGTTTGCTCAAAAAATTGTTACGCCACGCGCCCGATTTCGAGAAATTGCTCGACCAAATTGATAGCGCCAACGACTTACTCGACATATCCGGGCCGATTATCAAAAGCGTTTACAACAAGGCCGAAACCGCCCTCGGCAATGCCGAGCGTAAAGGCTACTTTAGCGCCGCCCAAGGCGGCATGTATATCATCGACAACATCGTCACCTCATTTAGCGCCGACGAAATCAAACAACTTGGCGACAATATTGTGCTGATTTTGCGCACCATCAAAGACATGACACAACCCGAAGTGATGCAATTTTTGCGCAATACCGTGGCTGTGGTCGAAAAAGAAAGTGAAGCCCCAGTCGATATCTCGTATCGCTCATTGTTGGGGCAAATGCGCGATCCGCATGTGCGGCGTGGCTTGGCCCAAACCTTGCGCGTATTAAGCAGCCTTGGTGGGCAAAGCGAAACAGCACATTCGTAAATTTTTGCACAAGCGAGATGACAGATTTTGATAAAACTGCCATTAAATAATTTTGAAAAAATAAAATAAGGAGCATAAAAATGTCTACCCGAACAATTGCAGGCAAAACAGTTCAAATGAATGATGAAGGGTTTATGACCAACCCAAGCGAATGGACACGCGAAATTGCGGCTGAAGTCGCCAAAGAAGAAGGGTTGCCTGATCTCAACACCTCACATTGGAAGGTAATCGAATTTTGCCGCAGCGATGCGACCAGCAGTGGCAAATCACCCACCCTGCGCCGTATCACTACCGCCACCGGGCTTTCAACCAAAGAAATGTTTGCCTTGTTCCCTAAAGGGCCAGCCAAAAAAGTGGCTAAGATCTCTGGCCTCGGCAAACCTGAAGGCTGTGTTTAAAGAAGAACCAAGATCTAAGAACCAAGAATCAAGAATTAAGATCTAAGATTATTGGAGCGGGTCTGTAACCCGCCCCGATATTTGAACGATAGGAGAAATAATCATGGCTGAAGAAACTCGCAAAGTGGCCTTTATCTGCTCAAAAGGCGACCTTGATATGGCTTATCCCGCATTGGTGATGGGCTGGGCAGCGTTGGGCAATGGCATTGATGTGACGATTTTCTTCACATTTTGGGGCATGGATATGATTCGCAAGACCCGACAAGACCATTTGCAAATTGCGCCAGTAGGAAATACCGCGATGAAGCTCAGCATGATGGGGGTAAAAGGCATGGACAATGCCGGTATCCCCAATTTGCTGGGGGCATTGCCGGGCATGACCGCCTTTGCCACCAAGCTGATGAAAGACAAGATGCACGCTTTGGGTGTGCCACCCGTCGGCGAATATTTGCAAATGATGGTCGATGGCGGGGCACAACTCTATGCTTGCAAACTGTCGGTCGATATGATGGGGTTGAAGAAAGAAGATTTTGTAGACGGTGTGATTGATATTGTGACCGCCAGCGATTTTATGGATATGACCGAAGGTGCGCAGATTATATTTATTTAACGGTTTGCATAAATGGTGTATATCGCTTAATATCACAAGCTATCTCATAGGCCCCATTGGCCTTATAAACCCCATCATGCAGAACAGTTATATAAAAACGCGACTGCCATCCAATTAAATTTGTAAATGATCACGCAGCGAATAGGATTTGTGCGCCTAGCACGTGGTTTAGAGGTTGTATAAAAACGCTGCAATTTGCCTCTCACGAAGCTCGCAAAGAACACAAAGGGTTTATAAAAATACCGTCTTTGTGTTCTTTGCGAGCTTTGTGAGAGGTTTTTGTATTGATAAAAACAGTTTTTATACTAATTCTTATAACCACTGCGTCAATATCGGTTAGTCCCTATAGTTTTTAAAATAAACAGAGTTTAACAAACGAGGGTAAAAGTCGAGAAAACTAGATTTCTCAACTTTTACCCTCGTTTTCGTTATCAATACCTTCGCCAATTTGCGATTGCCAGCCCATGAATTTCACGGTCTGAAACAAACAAATGCGTTAAAACGCATTAAGCGTGCGGCGAACGCGCTCCCCTAAATTCCAGTTGAACCGCCCAAAAAGCTACAAAGCACTAGCCACTTGAACGAAAAAAATAGCTTTTTGACAGGTCACACCAATATTTCTTTCAAATAGAATCTTATTTGTTACAGTTAATTTCAAACGAATCGTTTACAACTGTTACCTTTTCATTCAAAGAAACCCATAGATTTCTTTCATTCAACCACCATGAAAAACAACATTGTAATTACCACGTATCGTATAAAAATAACACTGTTCATTGGTGTATTAATATCTACGATCTATTTGGCGACGCCATCATTAGCAATCACCGCGAATAAAGAGGACGAACACCCGGTCTTTATACCCATTATTTGGCACAATGGCTTGAGGCAGTCTGCAACCAGTGTTGCCAACCCTAAACCAAGTGCAACCGCGACCCGTATCCCTACCTCCAGACCGACCGCCACAGCAACGCCTCGGCCTACCACACTCCCCACGCCCACCAACACCCCAGTCGTTGACACAAAAAACAACCCTTGCAATAGCGCGAATCAAAGCCGACAACAACGCGATATGATCCTTTTGATTACGTCGAAACCGTTGCAAATGCGCCCAGTTTTTCAGTGTAACCCTATTTTGATGGAGCAAGCGATGCGCAAAGCCAAAGACATGATCGAGCGCAATTATTACGGACATGTGGATATTGATGGTTATGGCATGAATTACTTTTTACGCCGCGCCGGCTATCCGCTGCCATCTTATTATCTAACCAATAAAGATGCCAACAATGTTGAAGCATTGGCTGCTGGCCCTGATTTTGGTGAGGCGGGGTCTCCTTTCCAAGGCTTCCTCGACTCGCCAAAACACCGCTCGCAAATCTTAGGATTATCTGCTGGCTGGCTGGCGCAAGATGAATATGGGGTTGGGTATGCCCATTCAATAAATAGCACTTACGAAAATTATTGGGTTGTGCTCACAGCGAAACAAGGCAATTAGTGATGAAAACCAACCAAAGTGTTGCAATGTTGCAATTTAATTCACAAGATGATAACAGGGCTATAATATATAACCATTATGGCTTTACATCTTCGCATCCATCGCACCCTAAGAAGCCGGTTTCTCGTGAGCGTATTGTTCGTGATTTTCATTAAAACAACCACACCGATCACGAGCAACGCCAATGCCACTCACCAAGAAGACAGCCTGGTTTACATGGGCGCCATTTTTCGCCCACCCATAAATAACATAAAACCGACCAGCACACCTGCACCCAGTGACCCGTGTATCGCTATTAACCAAAGCCCGCAACAAAAGGCGATGATCAAGCTGATCACAGACAAACCCGCCCAACAACGCCCGGTATTTCGCTGCAATGCCATTTTAATGACCCAAGCCATGCGCAAAGCCAACGACATGATTGCACGTCGCTATTATGGACATGTCGATATTGACGGCTTCGGCATGAATTATTTTTTACGCAAAGCTGGTTATCCCTTACCCTCTTATTATTTAACCGCCAATGATGCCAACAATGTCGAATCATTGGCCGCTGGCCCCGATTTTCCCGCCGCCGAAACCGCCTTCCAAGCCCTGATCGATTCAAGCCGTCACCGCCCACAAATTTTGGGGCTTACACCTGGCTGGGCGGCCCAAGATGAATATGGCATTGGCTATGCTTATGGCGCTGAAAGCAAATATGAAAATTATTGGGTCATCCTGACCGCTAAGAATGGCAATTAGCCCAGATTTAGACCCCATACCGCCAACACGCTTGTGCAATAGCCCAATCTTCTTGGGTGTGAATGACATAGACCCGTGCACTCGAATCACCGCTGGCAATATCGGCATCCAGCGGATGATTTTGGTTTTTAACAGGGTCAAGATTCACACCCAAGAATGCCAATGCATGACATACCCGTTCACGCACCAACGGCGCATTTTCGCCCACCCCAGCCGTAAACACCAGCGCATCGAGCCACCCCAAACGCATCAACATCGCCCCCACCCCAGCGCAAATGCGGTGAATATACATATCGAACGCCAATGTTGCCCGTTCATCACCGGCTTGCATGGCTGCCAATACCAAACGCATGTCTGACGACACACCCGACACCCCCAACAAGCCCGATTGTTTATTCAATTCGCGGTCGAGCCGCTCGGCATCATAACCAAATTGGCGCATCAGGTGAATGAGAATACCCGGGTCAACACTGCCAGCGCGGGTGCCCATCATCAAGCCATCTAAGGGGGTAAACCCCATCGTGGTATCGATGCTATGCCCATTTTGAATCGCCGCCAATGAGCAGCCATTGCCCAAATGGCACGTGATCAGCCGCAACTCAGCCAACTCACGCTGCATTAATTGCGCCACCCGCTGGGCACAATAATGATGGCTAATGCCATGAAAGCCATAACGCCGAATCCCCATCGCCACCCAATCATATGGCCCCGCGTAAACGGCGGCAAATGCAGGCATTTGGCTATGAAAAGCGGTATCAAAAACCGCGATTTGCGGGGTTTTTACGCCAAACAAATGCTCGGCCACCTCAATTCCCTCTAAATTCGCGGGGTTGTGCACGGGTGCCAAGGTTGACAAGCGGCCAATCTCGGCCTTAACTTCGGCGGTGATGCGCACCGGTTCAACATACGTTTGCCCGCCATGCACCACCCGATGCCCAATCATATCAACCGCGCTGGGGCCATCAATCACCCGGGTTGGGCCATGCCATATCGTTTGTAACATCCGGCTGATGATGTGTGGTCTCGATTGCGTTTGCCCATCTAACGCAATCGCTTCACGAAAAGACACCCCGTCAGCCGTTATCGCCCCATGTGTTTCAACGTTAATTTCGGCAACCCCCGGCTGATGCGCCCAATCGATACTGGCTTGCCACAGCGGGAACGCTGGCGTGTCGCCCATCGCTAACACGTCGTATAAACAGCATTTCATGCTGCTCGATCCGGCGTTAATCACCAATATTTTCATAAATGCAAAGTGGAAAGTGGAAAGTGCAAGGTGGAAAGTGCAAGGTGCAAAGTAAAGACTGGTAATACTCAGCGCTTTTTACTTTCTACTTTCCACTTTGCACTTTGCACTTTCTACTCCCCTAATGCTGCCAGCGAAAATCAACCACATCTGGCGGGTCTTCGCCATATTCATACGCATAGTTGCGGCAACGGATTTGGGCATTTTTAAATTTCTCTTTGGCGTGTGCGCCTGCTACCTTTAGTTTTGGCACACGGTCAATCACATCCATCGCAATGCTAAAACGGTCGATCTGATTGTTCATCGCCAATTCGAGCGGGGTATTGATATTGCCCTTTTCTTTATAACCGCGCACATGTAAATTATCATGATTGGTGCGGCGATAAGTCAGGCGGTGAATTAAAGATGGATAAGCGTGAAAATTAAAGATGATGGGCTTGTTGAGGGTAAACAGCGAATCAAAATCGCGGTCACTCAGGCCATGCGGGTGTTCGCTTTCGGGTTGCAATTTATACAAATCAACCACATTAATAAAGCGAATCTTGAGATCAGGAAATTCTGCGCGCAGCAACGCATTGGCAGCCAACGCCTCGAGCGTCGGAATATCGCCTGCACAAGCCAAGACCACATCTGGCTCACAACCTTGGTCATTGCTGGCCCAATCCCAAATGCCGATACCTTTAGTGCAATGCTCAACAGCGGCCTCAACGCTCAAAAACTGCAAATGCAATTGTTTGTCGGCCACAATAATATTGATAAAGTTTTTGCTGCGCAAACAATGATCAGCCACCGACAACAGCGAATTGACATCGGGCGGCAAATAAATACGCACCACATCGGCACTTTTGTTGAGCGCTAAATCTAAAAAGCCGGGGTCTTGGTGGGTAAAACCGTTATGATCTTGCCGCCAAACCGTCGAGGTAATCAACCAATTGAGCGAGGCAACATCGGCCCGCCATGAAATGCGATTGCAAATATCAAGCCATTTGGCGTGTTGGTTAAACATCGAATCGATGACGTGCACAAACGACTCATAGGTGGAGAAAAAGCCATGTCGCCCAGTCAACAAATACCCTTCCAGCCAGCCCTCGATCGTATGTTCGCTTAACATTTCCATCACACGGCCTTCTGGCGATAATTCGCTGCCGCCGGCATCTTCGGCAAAATATTCGGCGATCCAAAACTTTTTGCTGACTTCGTAAATCGCATTTAGCTTGTTCGAGGTGGTTTCGTCGGGGCCAAACACCCGAAAATTAGTCGGGTTATTGCGCATCACGTCACGCAAGAAAACACCCAACGGCTTGGTGTTTTCAACTTCGATCTGGCCCGGCTTGCCGATATCGATGCCATAACGGCGGAAATCGGGCATATTTAGGTCTTTTCGCAACAAACCGCCATTGGCGTGAGGGTTGGCGCTCATACGCCGCTGCCCTTGCGGGGCCAATTCACGCAATTCGGCCACGAGTTTGCCATTGGCATCGAATGCCGTTTCGGGGTGATAACTGCGCAGCCATTGCTCTAAAATGCGTAAATGGTCGGGGTTATTGTGTATGCCCGACAAGGGCACTTGATGCGAACGCCAAAAACCTTCAAGTTTGCGCCCATCCACTTCTTCGGGCGCGGTCCAACCCTTGGGCGTGCGCAAAATGATCATCGGGTAACGCGGCAACGTTGCCGCCCCACCACTGCGGGCTGCCGCCCGAATGCGCTGAATATCTTCGACACAACGGTCAAGCGTCGCCGCCATCGCCTGATGCATACTTTCTGGATCAGAGCCTTCGACGAAATAAGGCTGATAGCCATAACCGACAAACAAATGGTTTAAATCTTCATGGCTGATCCGCGCCAAAATGGTCGGGTTGTTAATTTTGTAGCCATTTAAATGCAAAATGGGCAATACTGCACCATCACGGGCTGGGTTGAGAAATTTATTCGAGTGCCATGCGGTTGCCAACGGCCCAGTCTCGGCTTCGCCATCGCCCACGACAACGGCGCTAATCAAATCGGGGTTATCAAACACCGTGCCGTAACCGTGCGATAGGCTGTAACCCAATTCGCCACCCTCGTGAATAGAACCGGGGGTTTCGGGGGTGCAATGGCTGCCAATGCCGCCCGGAAATGAAAATTGTTTGAAGAATTTCACCATTCCATCGGCATCTTCACTTTTATCGGGGTAGGTTTCAGAATAAGTGCCCTCTAAATAAACCGGCGCTAACACCCCCGGCACGCCATGCCCCGGCCCCGACAAATAGATCATGTTTAGATCATATTTTTTGATGACGCGATTGAGATGCACCCAAATAAAGGCTTGGCCCGGGCTTGAACCCCAGTGACCAAGCAAACGCTTTTTTACGTGTTCCTCGGTCAGCGGTTGGCTCAGCAAGGGGTTGTCGCGCAAATAAATCATGCCCGCCGCAAGATAACATGAGGCTTGCCAATAGGCATGTAGTTTGCGCAATTCTTCTGCGCCCAGCGGCGCACCCTGCACCGTAGCACGGGCTGCCCCATAGGCGCTAATTGAAGCTGTTGTCGATGTTGATAGTGTCATAAGTTATGTCAAATTATATAAGTCGCATCAGGAGCGCCGTCATCTTGACGGCTCTTTGACTAACGTCAACAGGGCGTTATGGGTGACTCAAAGAGCCGTCAGGATGACGGCGCTCCTATGCGCTTGCCTATTTCAAAATCTCTTTCGAAAAGAATTTATGCACTCGTGCCACAACCTGCGCCTCAGTTAATTTGTCGGCAGCTTCAACGCCCACCACCCGCTCAGCCTGCTTATGATGTTCCAAACGTTTCACCAACTCTAATTTGGCCTCGCCCGGGCCAAACACATAAATATCCGGATAACCTTGCAAGGCTTTAATCACCTCATCATAATACTTATTCAACTGGTTGGCATATTTGCGATCACGAATATCTTCTTCTGTAACATTGGCAGCCTTACCCCCAAATCGGGTATGCGCATCAGCCTCTGATGCAATATGCTTCACCTGCGTTGAAACCTCAGCATGTGGGTGCATTGCATGTTCTTGCAATACAACAACTGCATTTCGATGATCAATCCAAATTCCTGTTTCTTTTTTCATGATAAAACCTTCTTTTCTTCACTGTCTAACATTCGCATCGCTGTCTGTGAAATATCATAAGCCGCATTGGGCCGCCCAATAAATCGGGCGTGTCGTGCATGATCATGCAGCCCTTGATGACCGTTTTGCAACCAATGAAACAATATTTCAAGCACTTGTTCCGGTGTTTTGGTCAATACACCTGCTTCATGGTCAACCACATAAGCCGCATTGCCGCTTTCTTGGCCGGGAATTACCCCTTGAATCAAGATCGGCAACCCAGCAGCCAAAGACTCAGCCACCGTCAAACCGCCGGCTTTAGTAAGGATGCAATCCGAAGCCAACATAAATTGGGGCACTTGATCGACAAAATTGTAAATGTGAACGGGCAAATGCCACTCCACCATCGTCAATTTATGATACAACTCATCATCGCCCCCTGCCACCACGACCAATTGAATCGGCAGCGCCGAATGATTAAGCAAATGTAAACTCTCAAGTGGGTTTAATAAACGCCGACTTGCCATCACCAACACCGTCGTTAAGGTGGGGTTCCAGCCCAACTGAGCACGCAGGGCTTCACGCGGGTGTGTCATGGTGGTAAATGCAGATGAGACCGGGATGCCTGTAATTTGAATTCGCTCGGCCTCAACCCCTTGTTTTTCGGCCAAAACCCGCGCTTCTTCGGTCGGCACACAACACCAATCAACCGATGGATGAAACCATAAACGATGCAGACTGGTCAAATCGGTCACCACCATCATCACCGGAATCGGTTTGCCGCGTAATACTCCAATTGTCTTGAGGGGCACCAAAAAGATGGGGAACGTCAAAATAATGAGGTCTGGCGTATATTCATCGAGCACCCGCTTAAGCGTGTCATACAACATCAAGGTCACACTGCTTTCGATAATCGTCGCAGGTGCATTTGAGTCAGTCGCATCATAAGCCCAATGATATAGCTCTGGCGAACGCCGCACCAAGGCATCATAATCGCTTTGGCTATCACGCAATAACGCAGGCGTATGCACATTGTCAAGCGGATTTACGATATCAACTTTACAAGCATCCGCATAGTTTTCATGAATAGCACGTGCTACCGCTTTCGCAGCACTACCATGCCCAAAACCAGCATTTGCGCTTAATATCAAAATGTGTTTCGGGGTTAAGTTGTTCATGCAGATAGTGTAAAGCTTACGATAACGTTACACATGCCCCCACTGGGCAT
The DNA here is from genome assembly GCA_945877855.1 of Thermoflexus hugenholtzii JAD2. Lineage (GTDB taxonomy): Bacteria > Chloroflexota > Anaerolineae > J036 > Brachytrichaceae > AQU-03. The sequence goes on from CAMDWA010000022.1 coordinate 21,174, forward strand.
ATTTTTATATCCACATGGCTAGTGATCGATCACCCAATAAATCTCAGATCCCGCAGCCATTAGAAATGGCGTGCTAGGCAGGTATCATAACAAAACAAATGCCAAAATCACTATCTCAGCGTTGTTATGGGGCGGCAAAGCTGCCCCATAACAACGCTGAGATAGTGATTTTGGCGAAAAATTGTTTTCAGAAACACCATCTCAAAGATTAAGCCAATTTCATATCTTTTCTTTGTGATCTTTGTGTTCTTCGTGGTGAAATTTCTTGATTTGCGTAAATCCTATGTCTATTCGTCAAAATGTTAGCGACTAGATTGATCCCAATGCGCCGTAACCTTGCCCCATGAATCAAGCACCTGCATATAGTTGGTGCGCAACACGCTTTCGGGGTTAGCTAACAACACATGGCTCATGCTGCCCTGCATTTGTTGCACCGATTCATACTCATGCGTTTCCATCCATTCGGTCAGCTCAGCCAACACGGTGCTAATGTGGCTAGGCCCATTTTGCAACAAGGCCGAGGCCATCATCGTCACTTTTGCGCCCACCATCAAGCCTTTCAACACATCTTTATAGTTATGCACGCCAGTGCTAATCGCAAGATCACACTCAATGCGCCCATGCAATAATGACACCCATCGCAATGGCAAACGCAACTCATCCGAGTTGCTCAAACGCAAATGGGGTGTCACCTCCAAATGCTCCAAATCGATATCGGGTTGATAAAAGCGATTAAACAACACCAACCCATTCGCCCCCAATTTTGAAAGCTGACGGGCAAAATGGGGCAACGAGCTAAAAAATGGGTGCAATTTCATCGCCACGGGGATACGCACCACATCTTTCACCTGCCGCAAGATCTCAAAATAGCGCGACTCTACTGCCGTGCCTTCGGCGGCAATATTGGCGGGTATAAAGTAAACATTCAACTCAAGGCCATCTGCGCCAGCATCTTGAATCTCTTTGGCATATTTCACCCAACCACCCACCGAAACGCCATTCAAACTGCCAATAATTGGGATATCTACTGCTTTTTTAGCCCGCGCAACCAGCCGCACATAATCATCAGGGTCGGCGCTATAACTGGGCGATTGTGGCAAATAGGTCTGAGCCTCGGCATGGCTTTCGCTACCCAAGTCAAAATAATGCGAATAAAGCGTTTGCTCACGAATGATTTGTTCTTCAAACAACGAATACATCACCACCGCGCCCGCGCCTGCCGCCGCCAATTGCTCGATGCTGGCGACCGTGCGCGAAAGCGGCGAGGCCGAAGCCACGATTGGATTTTTGAGGGTTAACCCCATATATTGAGTCGTAAGGTTCATGGTTTTATCCTGCCGAATTTTCTGCCTTTGCCAATTGTTCATATTTGGCCCAATGTGCCGCCACCTGCGCTTGCGCTTGTTTCATAAAATCAGCCGCCGCCTGAGGATTGGTTTGGCTTAACACGCGATAACGGGTTTCGTTATAGGCATAATCTTTAAACGCAATCTTTGGCGCGGCGCTATCAAGTTGGAACGGGTTTTTGCCCTGCGCCCGCAGCAATGGGTTATAACGGAACAACGGCCAATAGGCACTCTCAACCGCCAATTTCTGTTGCGTCAGCCCTTTGCTCATATCGATGCCATGCGCAATACAGTGGCTATAGGCGATGATGATCGACACGCCCGGGTAGGCCTCAGCCTCAAGAAACGCCTTGACCGTCTGAGCATCATTTGCGCCCATCGCCACCTGCGCCACATACACATTGCCATATTGCATCGCCATTGCGCCAAGGTCTTTTTTGGCAGTGTGTTTGCCCCCCGCCGCAAATTTGGCAATCGCGCCCATCGGGGTGGCCTTGGATGACTGACCGCCGGTGTTTGAATACACTTCGGTGTCGAGCACCAAAATATTCAGTTTGCGCCCGCTCGACAACACATGATCCAGCCCGCCAAAACCGATGTCGTAAGCCCAGCCATCACCGCCCACAATCCACACCGATTTTTTCACCAAGGTGTCGGCCAAGGCCATCACATCTTTCACCAATGAGGCTTGCGCATCGCTCACAGTCGCCCGCGCCAAGGCCGCCTTAAGGTCAGCCACCCGCTGGCGCTGCTGCGCAATCAGCGATTCACTCGACTGATCGGCATTTAACACCGCGTCAACCAACCCCTCGCCAATCACATCCCGCAAGCGCGTCACCAAATCACGTGCATAATCGGTTTGCTTATCAACCGCCAAACGCATCCCCAAACCAAACTCTGCGTTATCTTCAAACAACGAATTGCTCCACGCTGGCCCGCGCCCGTGAATGTCTTTGGCCCAAGGTGTGGTGGGCAAATTGCCGCCATAAATGCTCGAGCAGCCGGTCGCATTGGCAATAATGGCGCGATCGCCAAACACTTGGCTGAGCAATTTGAGATACGGCGTTTCGCCACAACCCAAACACGCGCCCGAAAATTCAAACAAAGGTCGCAATAACTGCACATTTTTTACATTATTAAAGTGCAATGCCTCAGAGGCCACCGAAATATCGGGCAATGACTGAAAGAAAGCCCAATTTTTCTTTTCTGGCTCGCGCAATGGCAATTGTGGGGCCATATTAATGGCCTTGCGGCTGACATTTGATTTGTTTTTAACTGGGCAAACCTCCACACACAAGGTGCAGCCGGTGCAATCTTCCACCGATACTTGCAAACTATATTTCTGGTTCGGAAACTCCTTCCAACGCGCATCTGCCGTTTTAAAGGTGTCGGGCGCGTTGCCCAACTGCTCCGGCGCAATCACCTTGGCCCGAATGACCGAATGCGGGCAAACAAACACACATTTACCACACTGAATACAAATACTGGAGTCCCACACCGGCACTTCATCCGCCAAATTGCGCCGCTCCCATTGCGAGGTGGCGCTGGGGTAAGTGCCATCAACCGGAATGGCGCTGACCGGCAACAAATCACCTTCACCCGCCATCATCCGCGCTGTCACTTGCTGCACAAATTCGGGCGCTTCATGCGGCACCACCGCGATCACGGCATCGTGCTCGTTTGTCGTGCTTAAGGGCAGCGGCACCAAATATAAATGGGCCAAGGCCGAATCAACTGCCGCAAAATTTTGCCGAATGACAATTTCGCCACGCTTTGAATAGGTCTTGCGAATGGCTTGCTTAATCTTGTCAATCGCCTCATCACGCGGCATTACGCCACTGATGGCAAAGAAACATACTTGCATCACTGTGTTGACGCGATTGCCCATACCGGCCTCGCTCGCCACTTTATCGCCATCAATCACATACAGCTTCAATTGCTTCGCCAAAATCTCGCGCTGCACCACGTTTGGCAACCGCTCCCATACTTCATCTGGCCCATAGGGGCTGTTTATTAAGAATGTGGCCCCATGTGCCACATTTTCGAGCACTGGGTAACGTTCTAAAAAGTTGAATTGGTGACAAGCCACAAAATTGGCATGGCGAATGAGATACGGGCTGTTGATCGGGTGCGGCCCAAAGCGCAAATGCGAAATTGTGCGCGCCCCCGCCTTCTTCGAGTCGTAAACAAAATAGCCTTGGGCATAGTTGTCGGTTTCTTCGCCAATGATCTTAATCGAATTTTTATTCGCGCCGACCGTGCCATCTGACCCCAGCCCCCAAAAGAGCGCCCGCACCGTATCGGCTGGCTCAATATCATACTCAGGGTCATAGCTCAGGCTGGTGTGGGTGACATCATCATAAATGCCAACCGTAAAATGATTTTTGGGCCGCGCCTTGGCTAATTCGTCAAACACAGCCTTGGCCATCGCTGGTGTAAATTCTTTAGACGACAAGCCATATCGCCCGCCAATCATGACCTTGAGGTTTTGCAAATTGGCGCTCAACGACTCGGCTTGTGGGTCAAAACGCACCTCATTGATGGCCGTCGCCACATCTTGGTAAAGTGGCTCGCCCAAAGCGCCCGGCTCTTTGGTGCGGTCGAGCACCGCAATGGCCCGCACACTGGGCGGCAAGGCCGCCACAAAATGCGCCGCCGAAAATGGCCGATAAAGCCGCACTTTCAAGACGCCAACCTTTTCGCCGTTGGCGTTCAACGCCTTCACGGTTTCGCTCAGGGTGTCGCAACCTGACCCCATTGCAATGACCACGCGCTCGGCATCGGCGGCGCCTACATATTCAAACAAACCATAACGCCGCCCCACTTGGGCCGCAAATTGGTCCATCACCGCTTGCACCGCCGCTGGCACCACATCATAATAACGATTGGTGGCCTCGCGGGTTTGAAAAAACGTATCGGGGTTTTGGGCTGTGCCACGCACCACTGGGTGATCGGGCGATAAACCACGCATCCGATGCGCCCGCACCAAATCATCGTCGATCAGGGCACGAATGTCGGCGTCGCTCAACATTTCGATCTTGTTAATCTCATGCGAAGTACGAAAGCCATCAAAAATATGCAAAAACGGCACGCGCGTCTTGAGCGTGCTGGCCTGCGCCATCAAGGCAAAATCCATCACCTCTTGTGGCGAATTGGCAAATAGCATGGCCCAGCCAGTGGCGCGGGTCGCCATCACATCACTATGGTCACCAAAAATCGATAAACTGCTGGTGGCGATAGTGCGAGCCGCAATATGAAAAACTGTGCTGGTCAGCTCGCCCGCAATTTTATACATATTGGGGATCATGAGCAGCAGCCCTTGGCTAGAAGTAAAGGTAGTGCACAGCGAGCCAGTTTGTAATGCGCCGTGTAATGCGCCTGCTGCGCCACCTTCAGACTGCATCTCTTGCACCAATGGCACCGACCCCCAAATATTCTTAATCTCGCTGGCGCTCCATTGGTCTGCCAATTCGCTCATGGGTGAGCTAGGCGTAATTGGGTAAATGGCAACAACCTCGTTGGTCTTATAAGCGACATACGCCGCCGCCTCATTGCCCTCGATGGTTGCAATGTCTCGTTTCGTGTCCATTTGGCCTTTATAGCCCAATGGTTAGAGGATTCATAGTCGCGGTTGGTTAGTCTTTACCTAGCCATGTGGGTAATTGTGATGACCTGTCTCTCTACATCGGTTATTTTATTTTATGGATTAGCCTTACAATAGCTTCATGTCAACCTACCCACGCGAGAAATATTTTAATGTAGCTGGGCCAAGCAATGCCAATTTAAACTATATGTTGCCGCCGACGGCACGCTTTGACATGGATGAAATCATGCATTTGATACATGAACAACGTTATTTCATCTTGCATGCCCCACGCCAAACTGGCAAAACCACGGCGCTATTAAGCCTCATGCATCAATTAAATGCGGCAGGCGAATATCGGGCGCTGTATGCCAATATAGAAAAAGGCCAAGCCCTACGTGAAAATGTAAGCGAGGCGATGAAAACCATTGTGGCCTCGATTGCGGGTGACGCCTATCATTGGTTAGAAGATAAACAAGCCAAGCCATTGGCCCAGCAAATTATTAACGAACAACCTAGCGGTGAAATGCTTGCCGCATTTATTGCCCAATGGTGCGAACAATCAGACAAACCCAGCGTATTAATGCTCGACGAGGTCGATGCGCTAATCGGCGATACACTCATTTCGCTATTGCGCCAATTACGTGCGGGCTACACAAACCGCCCACGCCGTTTTCCGCAAACCATCATTTTGTGTGGGGTGCGTGATATCAAAGATTATCGTATCCATTCGTCAAGCGAAAAGACCATCATCACTGGCGGCAGTGCCTTCAATATTAAAACGGAGTCGTTGCGTTTGGGCGATTTTACCGAAGCGGATGTATATGAATTATTGACGCAACATACCACCGCCACCGGTCAACTCTTTACCCCAGAGGCATTACAACGTATGTGGTATTACAGTCAAGGGCAACCTTGGCTGGTCAATGCGCTGGCTTACGAGCTAACTTATCGCATGAAAGCCAACCGTAACCGCAGTGTCACACTCACATCGGCCATGGTCGATAATGCCAAAGAAAATCTCATCCTCAGCCGTGCCACCCATCTCGACCAATTGGTTGACAAGCTGCGCGAGCCACGGGTGCGGCGCGTGGTTGAATTGCTATTGGCTGGCGAAGAACAAGGCGACGATTTGCCCTCTGATGATATTCAATACACCCGCGATTTAGGCTTAATTGCAGCTAACAAACCACTACGCATCGCCAACCCCATTTACAGCGAGATCATACCGCGTGAACTGACTTGGAGCACCCAAGAAACCATGCTCCAAGAAACCGCTTGGTATAAATATCCCAACGGGCAGCTCAATATGTCGGCACTGCTTACCGCATTTCAGGCGTTCTTCCGCGAAAACAGTGAGATTTGGCTTGAGCGTTTTGACTACAAAGAGTCTGGGCCACAATTATTGATGCAAGCTTTTTTGCAGCGTGTCATCAATGGCGGCGGGCGCATCACCCGCGAATATGCACTGGGTCGCCGCCGCACCGATTTATTGGTTGAATTTGGCGAGCAACAAGTCGTCCAACGCATTGTGATCGAGCTAAAAGTGACGCGCCGCCGCACCCTTGCCACCGTCACCGCCGAGGGGCTGCAACAAACTGCCGATTACGCCGACAAATGCAATGCCGATGAAGCGCATCTCATTGTATTTGACACGACCAGCGGCAAAATGTGGGATGACAAAATTTATCAGCGCGACGAAGTTATTAACGGTCGCACCATCAAAATATGGGGATGCTGAAATGGAATTACGAATTACGAATTGAGCCTGAGTATCAATTCGTAATTCGTAATTCCTAATTCGTAATTCCTACGCTGGCGGCCTCAACCAATGCACACCCTTGGGCGAATAACCAAGCGCATCGGCCATGCCAAGCGCATCGGCGGCAATATAGATGACCGACAGCCACATCTCGCTGCCTTGCAGCCCCGGCGAATCGCTGGGGGCAAAACCAAACCCCTGCCCATCGACCCAACGCGCCAACATCAGCGGTATTTGCCGCTCGATAAAACCCAACATTTCGTCGCGGCGATGTGACGTTTGCTGCAATAACAACCAAAATGGGTGAATGGTGTCGAGCAAATTACAAGCATTGACATTTTTGTCCTCAAAGCCACCATTCAGCCGTATATGCGCCAAAATCGTATCGACAGCCGCCTCGGGGTGTGGCACGCGCAAGCCAAAATGACAATAACTGCCGCGTGTCAGGCGATAAAACCCATTCACCGGCTGCAACCAGCCCTGCTCGCGCGTAGCATCGCCCCACAAACCGGTATACGGCTTGCAAGCCTCGGCCAGCCACTCAAACAACGGCGCAATTGGGCCATCGAGGCCAAAATAATGCCGATTCATCCACAAGGCTGTGCCAAAAGCATCGACCCACGCCCCCGCGCCCCACGCCCCAGTTTGCCAAGGCAACGCCGTCAAACGCTGCCGCAATTCGGCGATAGGCATCTCGTGCACCGCTTGCAATGGCTGTTTAAATTGCGACCCCAAACAGGCCAAAGCATAGCCCACCGACAGCACCATATAAATGGTATTGCCCTCGGTCATCGGGGCGTGGCGATATTGCTCGCAACCCGGCTGCAACGGGTCAAAAGGCATCCCATTGTCGGGGTCTTGGCAGGCTTGCAGCCGCGCAATCAACTCACTACGGCTTTGAATGGGCGGCAACCCGCCAAAAGCCGCCGCGATTTCGATCGCATCGTTAAGCGGGCGCACACTGCGTGCCACATTACGCGCTGGCTTATCCGGCGTATCGACATAATCGGGCAGCCCATTCCACCTCGTTTCGCAACGTTTTAACACATCGGGCCATTGGGCCGCCGCATTTTCGCCAAATTGGCGTAATGCTTGAAAAGTTAAGTTATTCATCGTTTTAGACACTTTGCCACTGCGCCGGTCACGCAACATCCGCGCTGGGTTACCGGCCACCACTGCATAATCGGGCACATCGCGCGTCACCACCGCCCCAGCCGCTATTAGGCAATGGCTACCCACCGTTACACCATCCAAAATCGTGGCGGCGCTGCCAATCCAAACATCGTCGCCAATCACAATACCCTTAGCGCTCACCCCTTGCTGGTAAATGGGTTTATTCACATCGGCATGGTTATGATTAAACCCCAACACATTCGCATGTGCGCCGATTCGCACCCCATCTCCCATCGTCACCTGCCCCCGCACCACCGTGTAGGGGTTAATGGTGCAATGTGCCCCCATCACTACATGCTCTGTTACATAGGCATATCCGGCAATGTAAGACCCATCGCCCACCCGCACCTTGGCAGGCACAAACCCTGCCAGTGGCGAAATATAGGCCCGCTCGCCAAAGGTAACACAACCCGTCGCGGCCAATGCAGCCTGCTGTGCCAATTGCTCAGCCTGCTCGGCCTCGCTGGCCTGCCGCCAAAATAGCCAAGGGCAAAAATCGAATTGGTTTTTAAATGTTGTCATAAACTCTAAACCTTCACTAATTATAGGTCGCAAGCAAGTGAAATACCCTTAAGGTGCATTCATCAACGATAATACTTGTTCATGTCAACCTCAGCCAAGATTAGCCCGATTCCCTCAGTTGGGCAGTTAGCCCCCGATTTTGTGTTGCCGAGTATAGAGGGTCAGCACATGAAATTATCGGCCAGCGCAAAACCAGCCGTGTTGGTATTTATGCGGCATTTGGCGTGACATTACTGACTCATGCATGTGGTGCAGTTGCACCACGCCCTTCACACCCTAAACACCCGTGTGCCGGTGTATGTGGTGTCGTTTGCCGATTTGCCATATTATCGAGCTTGGTTGAATGGGGCGTTGTTTGAACATGCCCCACGCAATATATTTGACAATACCCATTTTTTAATGGACCCCTATTTGCGGGTTTATCATGCCTATGGCTTGGGGCGCAATTCATTTTTACGGGTGTATGGCCCGCGTATTTTGTGGCATTATGTTAAGTTGTATGCGCGTGGGCAGCAATTGCCCAAAATGCGCCAAGACACTTTACAACGCGGCGGCGACTTTGTGATTGGTCATGATGGACGTTTGCGTTTGGCCTATGTCGGCAAAGACCAATCTGACCGCCCCAAGCTAGTGACGATGCTTGAGGCTTTGCATGTTAAGCCATCCCCATAGTATTTACTTATACAGTATAGATATTACATAGATATTGCGATGTTTTGCAATTAATTTTGACTTTTAGATGATGTGCGCAATATAATAATTATTAAGTAGCACTTGTATTTGTGTGAATGCTGAAATGACGATAGCCACGCCATTAACATGGCGCATGTGAAAGTTGGCGTAAATAAGCATTATGTTAAAAACGCATCATCTTTATTATTTTGCTCGCCCACTTGCACTGCGGCGTAACCAAGGGGCATGGTTAGGGCAACTTGGCATCGCTTGGGTTTCGTTATTGTGCCTAATATCGTTATTAGCGCGTATCCCAATTGCAAACGCTGGCAACCCCTTTTCAGCCGACCTTCATGTTGGTAACCTCTTTGTTTTGGGCTTGGTGTTTTACCATGTGCTGTTTGATGTTGGCGCAACGTTGAGTATGGTGGGCTTTGTGTTTTTGGCACGCTTGTTTCTAGGACCAACTTATGGTCAAGTTTATCTTGGCCAATGGTGGGGTATCGTTACGCCATTGTTGCTCCTCGGCATACTAAACGGCCCGATATTTGTTCGGGCGATGCGTGTGCCGTTCCCCACAGATTCAGGGCTAACCAGATTATTAAAAGCGCTGCACGATTGTGTCTGCGCCAGTGTGCATACGGCGTTGTTTGTTTTGCTCGACCGTCATTATCGCCCTGAGCTAAAGGCGAACCTATACGCCGAGGCGCGTCGCCAACGTTTTCGGCGCGAGCGTCTGCGCTGGCGCAATTGGGGCGAAACGGCTGAATGTAACCCGCAGGTGGCGTTTTTGCCCGAAACATTGGCCGATCTTATCGAGATTGTGGCCGAAGCGCGGGCAAGTAAACGGCGGGTGCGAGTGGCAGCTACGGGCCATTCTTGGCCGGCGCTTGCCACGACACCTGACCTGTTAATCATCACACACCGGTTGGATAAGGTGACGGTCAACCTTGACAATACGCAGCAACCATTACTTGTTGCCGAAGCTGGGGCGACCAACCAACAAATCAATGATGTACTTGAACAGCATGGCCTCGCCTTGCCATTTAATGTTGTGCTCGAAAGTGTGCGGATTGGTGGCTTGGTGGCTACGGGCAGTCATGGCTCAGGCTGGGAAACGCCAACATTATCGGATTTGGTAGAAGCCATTGAGGTTGTGAACGCGGCAGGCGAGGTGGTGTGTTATCGCGCCGCGACGCATGGCCCAGAGATCATGAACGCAGTGCGGTTGAGTTTGGGGCTTTTTGGGGTTATTTACCGCGTGCATTTGCGGGTGTTACCCAATTATCGGGTTGAGCAACACGACATACGCCTGTCTTTAGATGAGATGCATCGCCAGATTGCCGATTTTGTGCCGCGTCATGAGGCGGTTGATCTCTATTACTGGCCTTATCAAAAAGTAGTAACGGTTCGGGCGTGGGATCGCACAGACGCACCACGAACCGCTGTGACACGCAAAACATGGTCACGCCGATTTTCACATGCCGCGTTTGCGGTTTTTCATGGCTGGGAACATGCGATTATGCGCCATTGGCCAAAGACAACGCCCGCGATTACCAATTTTAATTACCGCTGGTTTCCGCATCACCATCGGGTGACCGATGTGATGGAGGCGATTCATTGGCGTAATGCAATTGAAATGTTGAAGGTGTCGTGTATTGAATTTGCATTTCAATTGGATGCGGATTTTGCGACATTTCATCAGGCATGGCGCGATGCGATTGAAGTCATAGAGGCTTATGCCGCCCAAGGGCGCTATCCTTTTAACATGACGCTCAATGCGCGTTTTATTCATTCAAGTGATTGTCTTTTGGCGCCAGCATCTCGGTCAGGGCATACCTGTTATATCGAGATTCTTAGCAGCACTCCCACCCCTTATTGGCAAGAATTTGCATCGGCCATTGCGTTGCGCTGGATGAAGCTGCCCAGAGCACGCCCCCATTGGGCCAAAGAGTGGGAGTTTATTCCCGAGATCGAGGCCTTTATTGGTCAGGCTTATGGCGATCAATTACAGCAATTTTTAAAGGTGCATGACGCACTGGGGGTTGACCCTGAGCATATGTTTTCAAATGATTTACTTGATCGCGTGATATTTGCTAATCCTGCCTTACAGGCATCACAACAGCACAGCACAAATTGCCAACTTTCGACCTCTAAATTATCGCAAGGGGTTTCAGGGTGAGTATTCCCTTTCGCGCAAATTATCACTGGCACAATCACGGCAAAAATTTATCGAGCACTGTAGCGCGTTATTATGAGCCAACATCGGTTGCAGAAATCCAGCAAATTGTCAAAGAAGCGCGTCAAAATGGCCGAAAAGTGCGCGTTGTGGGCGATAGTCACTCGTGGAGTCCGCTTGCGGTGACAAAAGACGATTTGATTAGCACGCGACGTTTAAATAAAATTCTCAATGTGAGTATCAACCCACCCCGCATTACGGTTGAGCCGGGCGTAACAGTGGGCGAAACATTGCGAGCCTTTGTCAAACATGGCGTGTGTTTACCGATGAATGTTGACCTGCCGACCATCACCATTGGCGGGGCGGTCGCGGTTGGGGCCAATGGTTTTTCTAAAAAGTGGGGAACCTATGCCGAGTTTGTCGAAGAAGTCGAATTAGTGACAGGCGCGGGCGAACTTCGCACAGTGAATAAGTGGCGCGACGGTGATCTTTGGCGGGCGGTTGCATGTAGCTTGGGGTTGTTCGGTATCTTTACCAAGATCACGTTATCACTTCAACCGGCGTTTAATGTGCGCGTGACCAACCATAAAATAGAGATGCGGCAGGCAATCGACGAGGTCGCCCAAACCTTCGAGGCCCATGATTATGCGCAATATTTCTGGTTTCCGTTCAACCGTGAGATCACGCTTCAGACCTCGGATGTGACCGACGAAGCGGTTACATGGCGCAATAGTCATCAAAGATGGAAAAACGTGAATGGCTGGCTAGAGACAGGCGCTACGCATCTGGTCAAACCCTTGCTTGGGTGGTTTCCACAAATTACCCCTCATTTTGCACGATTTGCGAGCAATAGTATGAAGGCCGAAACGCATATTATGGCGCAATCTGACAATATGCTTTTGGGGCGATGGATCAATTACATGGTACCGAGTTTAAATGCTTCGGTCAGTTTTCCGCCCGGCCCCGCGTGCAAAAGGGTGAAAGAAGCGTGGCATATTGCCGTTGACCTCATTGATGCCGAGGCAAAAGCAGGCAAATACCCCGTGAATCTGGCGATGAATATGCGCTTGTTTGGCAAATCTACGGCTTGGCTACATTGTATTGCGAATGGCGACAACGAGACAACGTGCAATATCCAAATCACCAGCTTTGCCAATAAGCATTGGGAGGCATTTAAAAATTGTTTGATGGAACGTTGGCTGGCGATTCCCGGGGCGCGGCCCCATTGGGCCAAGCAATATCAAGACTTACCGCAAATCGCCAACACATTACGGGCGGTTTATGGTGAAAACCTTGAGGCTTTTCTGCGCATCCGGCAAGCCGAAGGGGTTGACCCCGACAATATTTTTGTTAATCCTTTTTTAGAGGCGTTGTTTTTTAGTTGTCAATAGGGGCAAGTCTGTAACTCGCTCCCCTACTAAGAGTTAGTATAAAAACTATTTTCATCAACACAAAAATCTCTCACAAAGCCCTCAAAGAACACAAAAAAAGTTTTTTATAGACCCTTTGTGTTCTCCGTGAGCTTCGTGAGAGACAAATTGCAGCGTTTTTATACAACTTCTAATAATCGTAAATATGCTCCAACGTCACCCCGCGTTGCGCCAATTCGGCCAAAGCAATGTGCAATGAGGCCACCGGCACTTGAATGGCGACGCGCTTGCGTTGGGGCTGGGTCAGCACATCAACCGCAAACAGCCCACGCCCAACCGATAGATCATAGCGCCAAGCCTGCGACGCAAATGCAGTGAGCAAAATTTCGTCATTGCCCGCAATTTCGACAAAACGCAGCCCAGCCTTGGTGAGGCGCGGCACAACAAGCGTAAATTGTTCGTAACGGGTGATGCTGACGAGGGTGCGGGTTGCGTCGATGGCCTTGACGAAACGCACATCAGGTTCGCGTTTCAACATTTCATCATTCAGACCTTCGACAATGGCGAAAATGCTGAGGTCTTCGGGCGCATACACCCCTTGTGTGCCTTGCTTGATCAGTCCGGCGTAAATCGATTTGACCCCATATTCAACACTTAAGGCGAGTTTGCGCTCCCATTTGCGAATGGGGTTTGTGCCCCACAAATTGGTTTGCGCCCATAACCCGTCTAATTTTTGGCGAAATGGAAATTCATACCAAGGGATTGTATGAATAAAGGTTCCGTATTCTTTGGCGACATCACGCGCATAAATTTCTTCTTCGGTTGGAATAGTGCTAAATAATTCGGTGACGCGCCCAACTGAGCCTTCATATAAGCCGCGCAACAGGGTTTCAAGGCTAAAACTGCTGCTGGTGACATAATTGCTGAGGTGATAGCCACTGTTGAATGGGTATTGGGCGCGGGTGACTTTGCATACACCACCATAAATACCCCATACTTGGCCCACTGCCTGAAAATAAGGAAATTCGCTCGGACGATGATCAACTAAAAACGCCGCATATTCATCGGCGTTATAAACGATATACCATTCTGGGTAAGTAAGATACGTTTGGTCTTCGCTACGCGCATAGTTGGCGGTAATATTTGGCGCAATGACAGACGCAGGTTGCGCCGTGAGCGTGCCAAATGGATAGCACGACAGGCCAATAAATAGGGCGGGCATCAGCAAGAGCAATAACAATGCCGCTACCCCCAGCCCAATCCAGCGCAACCAGTAAATAAAACGGGTCATGGCTTTAAGGTTGGGCGATTTTGGGGCGAAACATAAAACCAACCCATACGGCTAACCCACCAATGATGAGGTGTGGAATATTTCCCGGTAGGTTGCCCAAAATATCACGTGAGGTTACACCAAACAAAAATAAGCCGCCGTCTAAAATAGCTTGTCCAAATAGTAGTCCTAGAATACCATCGAGAAAATAAACGCTGCCAAAAAGCCGAAAATAAAACCGCGAGGCCCATTCTGAGCGCCACGCGGCAAATGCGGCCCAAATAGCCGACCCAAGATGCAAAATATCATCTTTTAATTCGATACGAAATAGGCCAAATAAATTGCCGTCTTTATCGGTAAACCCGGGGATATAACCAAGTGCAACCACGCCCAAAAATAATGCGGTGTAGTCCCAAGCCCATTTGCGAAATGTATTCATAAAAATAATGAAAATAGAATTTTGGTATCTTACAGCCAAAGATTATAGTTGTTGCAAGTTGCTTTAACTTGCTAATATCACATGAGCAAATGTGAACACGTTTACGGCAATTCCCCTTTATTAATGTGACATTGTCAAATTAACCGAGAAGTTGATGATTATTGTAGCGGTGGGTTGGGTTGATGTTACGATTAAGCCCTTGGTCTTTATGAAAAGCAAATTTTGGTCGAGCATGATGTCTCGCGGGGTAATTAGGGTATTGGGGCTTGGGATATCGTGTGGCCTAATCGCTTGCGCCGGCAATAGCCAACCGTTAAGCAATGTCACCGTAACCCCAGCCCAAATTTCACCCAATGCCGATGGCAAAGAAGATATTGCACGCATTAGTTATAAGGTAAATGTGCCGACACGGGTCTCGATTTATTTGACCGATGCGGCTGGCAACCGTTATGATTTGCGCCGCGATGAAGCGCGTAACCCCAGCCCACAGGCCTATGAATTTTTATTTAGCGGGGTGGCAGGCGGCAAATTGTTGCCAAATGGCGATTACACTTGGCATGTCGATGGCGATGGACAAGCCCTAAACGGGCCGCTGAAAATTACCGATGTCAATACGCCATTCCCCGAAATCAAAGATTTCACGGTTTCGACCAATGTCTTTTCGCCCAATCGCGATGCCATTGATGACCGTGTTTATATTAATTTATATTTGACCCAACGCGCCAATTTAAATGTGTTTGTCGAGGGCGCGAACGGTTATCGCTATGAAGTGCCGCGACGCGAGGGCAACATAGTGCGGGCCGTGACCGACAACGATACCCGACAGATTGTGCCCGGGCGTTACCAATTTGACTTTGATGGCGGTATCGACCTTGGGGCCGACCCACCCGAAGATGGCAATTATGTGCTGGTGGCGCAATCCGAAGATCAGATCGGGCAACGCCATGTGCTGACCGCGCCGATTACGGTGCGTGACAGTGGGCGACCGGTGGCCGAAATTGTCACCCAGCCCAGCAGCGGCAATGGGGTCGATTGGTCGCAAAAGGGGCCATCGACCAAATTTGTGTTGAGCGATACCTTGTATTTCACCACGACCGTGCGCAATATCGGCAAAGTGCCCATTCGCACGGCTGGCCCATTTGATGGCAACGATTGTTATGCCATGAACGACAATTGGTATACCAAGGGCTTTAAAGAAGAGCCGGGCGTGTGGCGCATCGGCATCAATTTTGAAAGCAATGCCGGAGCCGATCACCCTTGGCGCTGGGCGGTTGGCAGCAAAGACCAACTCGATGTGGTGATGAGCAATGGTCAGCCACTGTATTATCTTGGTGTTGGCAAACAAGTCGAAGTGCGTGGCTGTATCAAACTCACCAAAATCCCCGCTCGCAACCCGTTTTACGTCTGGGCTTCGCTCATTCAAGAAGAAGTTGAGATCGTAAATCGCAGCGTCACCCCCTTGCAAATTGAATTAATCGAGAAATGAGTGGAAAGTGCAAAGTGGAAAGTAAAAAGTGCAAAGTTGTAGATACTTTCCACTTTCCACTTTCCACTTTCCACTTTCCACTTTCCACTTTCCCAATGCTTACTGTCGTATTGCCAACTTACAACGAAGCCGATAACATTGAGCTGATGCTGCCAGCATTGCTGGCGCTGAATGATATTTTGCCGCATCAGATTCACGTTTGTGTGGTTGATGACAACTCACCCGATGGCACAGGGGCGCGGGCTGACGCATGGGCGGCCCGTGATCAGCGTGTGCAAGTGGTGCATCGGGCGGGTAAATTGGGCTTGGGCACAGCTTATATTGCTGGGTTTCATCATGCTTTGGCGAATGGGGCTGAGGGCGTTCTGACGATGGACTGTGATTTTTCGCATCACCCGCGTTACATTCCGGCCATGATCGCCAAATTTGCCGAAGCTGATTTGGTAATCGGCTCACGTTATGTGCAGGGCGGCGGTGTGCGTTTCCCATTGCGCCGCAAATTGCTCAGTGCCACCGCCAACAGCATTGCGCGGGTGGCCTTGGGCGTAAAAGCCCACGACTGCACCGCCGGTTTTAGGCTTTACCGCGCCGAGGTGCTGCGCGATATTCCGCTTGAGCAAATATTTTCAAACGGCTACTCGTTTCTCACCGAAATGATTTGGCTGGTGCAACGGGCGGGTTGGCGCATCGCCGAAGTGCCGATTTTTTTTGAAGATCGGTTGCACGGCAGTTCAAAAATATCATCACGCGAAATTTTTAAGGCCATGTATACAGTGGCGCGTTTGGGTGCCCGCAGAATACTTTCAACCTCATTATTTCATGCCTAAAGTTTTTAGATATAATTTATCCACATGCAACAAGCATCACAATTATTGGCTGGGCAACATGCGGTGATTACGGGCGCGGGGCGAGGGATTGGCGCTGCCATTGCCAATGCGCTGGCCCAACATGGGGCGCGGCTAACCCTAATGGGACGTGATGAGTTGCGATTGCAGCATAAAGTGGCCGAATTGGGCAACAATAGTGCCTGTGCCGTTGCTGTTGATGTGACTCAGACTGAATCGGTGGTGGGCGCGTTTGCCAAAGCGCGGGCGGCCTTTGGGCCGGTCACCATTTTGATCAACAACGCCGGTAACGCTGAAAGTGCGCCCATTCATAAAACCGAGCTGAGGCTGTGGGAGCGCATGTTGGCGGTGAACCTAACCGGCACATTTTTGTGCACCCAACAAGTGGTAACAGAAATGAGCAAACGCGGCTGGGGGCGGGTTGTCAATATTGCCAGCACGGCGGGTTTGATTGGGTATGCTTACGTTAGCGCTTATTGCGCCGCCAAACATGGGGTGATTGGTTTCACACGATCGTTGGCGCTTGAGTTGGCGCTCAAAGGGGTGACAGTCAATGCAGTTTGCCCGGGGTATACCGATACCGATTTGGTGGCTGATTCGGTGCAAAATATTGTCGCCAAAACGGGGCGTAGCGCCGAGCAAGCCATTGCCGAGCTGGTAAAAGGCAACCCCCAAAAACGCCTGATTAAACCCGATGAGGTCGCCAACGCGGTTGCATGGCTGTGTTTGCCCGGCTCAGAATCGATCACTGGGCAAGCCATCGCGGTGGCTGGGGGCGAGGTTTGAGTCGAAAGTGAAAAGTAGAAAGTGCAAAGTGGCAAGTGGCAAGTTTTAATTACTTTGCACTTTTTACTTTCCACTTTCTACTATAAAAAAACATGTCAAAAAAACTAAAAGTTGCTGTGATTGGGGTGGGCGGCATCGCCAAAACACATATGCCCGGTTGGGCGGCATCACCTGATGCTGAGGTTGTAGCGGGGGCCGATGTGGCTGCAAATGCTTTGCAAGAATGGGGCAAAACAAATGGCGTGACGCGCTTATTTGCCGACCCTTACGATGCCATTCATGACCCAGAAATTGATGTTATAGATATTTGTGTGCCGAATATGTTTCACGCGCCGCTAGCGATTGCGGCTTTGGATGCCGGTAAACATGTGTTGTGCGAAAAGCCCTTGGCCCCAACCCCATCTGATATTCGCAATATGATTGCGGCGCGGGATCGTAGCGGCAAGATGTTGATGACAGCCCAGCATTTTCGCTTTGCAGGGGTATCGCGGGCCATGAAGCGCGAAATTGATTTGGGGGTGTTGGGGGATATTTACCACGCTCGTAGTTGGATGTTGCGGCGTAATGCCATGATCCCGACCGTCGGATTTACGAAGAATTCGCTCAGTGGCGGCGGCCCATGTATTGATATTGGTGTTCATGCGCTCGATTTGACCTTGTGGCTGATGGGCAACCCCAAGCCAGTGGCGGTGACAGGCACGGCAAAAAATATGTTGAGCCATAAGCCGGGGCAATTTAGCATTTGGCGGTCTGGCCCGATGCCCCCGCCCGAAGATTTTGATGTCGAAGACTTTGCGGCGGCGTTTGTGCGCTTTGAAAATGGCGCAACCTTGGTGCTAGAAGTGAGCTGGTTTTTGCATCACGATACCATGGGCGAAGATATGCAAATCTGGTAGACACAACAATAGCGAGTTTTAGGATCACTTAAACGTATCAATACTTAGCGTATCAATATTATTCCTGACCGCATTTCCCTTATACAGTTCCATAAACGCACTGAACTCAGCCGGAGTGACCGAGGCAAAGTCAGCAACTCTTTTTGTGACCGCATCAAATATCGTTTTTAGTTTCATTGCTCACCTTCGACCTGAATTTGCAAACCTTCGTAAGCCGCAATAAAGTCGATAAACTTTTCAGACCACCCACTAATTTCGGCACTCCAAACTCCATCATAATTAATGCCGTGCTTCTCAGCATTGACATCAACGATATAGTTATGCTTACCGAACGGCTTGGGTTTTGTCTTAACGATATCGCAGTCCTGCGAGTCGCTAAAAACGATAATCCGCTCAACATCGCCTCGGACATGACTTTTTACCCATTCAAGGC